>JALVPA010000016.1:13956-20985 GCA_027026055.1 Campylobacteraceae bacterium
GGTTCGTTCGACAACATCGGTTTTTCTTCGTACGGAGTACGTTCTTCGGATACGGATGTTTTGCCAAGATCGATATCGGCAAGCGTATCATGTTGCACTTTCGAATGCAACATTTCTTGCTTATAGTTTATCTCGTACTCCGTGTGTTTGCCAGCTTGATAAAGGAGCAATCCCACGATCGTAGAGAAAGCGGGATCTTTCATTTCGTCGAACATTCCATCGATCTCTTTGGGCTTGGCGATACGTACGGGCATGCCCGGAAATATAGATTGTGCCAATTCGCGAATCCCTTTGAGTTTAGTCATACCGCCCGTTAGAACGATACCCGCTCCGATCTGTTCTTGAAGTGCGGATTTTTCGAGTGACTTCGCCAAAAGCAAAAGCGCCTCTTCGACACGAGCGAATATGACGGAACGCACGACGTCCAGAGATACCTGATTTCGGTTTTCTTCATCACCGATGATCGGCAACTCTATCACTTCGTTTTCGGAGGAGGTAAGGTTGCCGTATCGTATTTTGACGTTTTCCGCTACTTGCAACGGAGTATGCAACGCCATCGACAAATCGTTGGTGATATGATTCGAGCCGACTCCTAAAAAGTCGTTGTAACGTATCGAATTTCCGACATGTACGACCAGATTGCTGGTTTGTCCGCCGAGATCGATAACGGCGACCCCCATCTCTTTTTCGTCGTCGTTGATGACGGCAATGGCGGAGGCGTATCCGCTAAGGACAATACCGTCGATCTCCACTCCAGCGGATCGTACTGCTTTTTTAAGGTTGGAAAGGTTCGATTTTTGCGTCATGATGATGTTGACATCCGCTTCGAGTCTGCTGGCGTTCATGCCGAAAGGATCTTCGATGAAGTCCTGATCGTCGACCCTGAAGTTATAGGGAAGCACATGGATCACTTCGTATTCGTTCGGTACGTTGGCGTTGTAAAGCGCCGTTTGCATGACGCGATTGATCTCTTTGACGGAGATGTCTTTGTGCGGTATATTGACGATACCGGTGGAGTTAAGGCTTTTCGCATAGGCGTTGGAGATGGAAACGGTGGCGTTTCCGATAGTGCTTCCCGCAATTCTTCGGGCATCGTTGACCGCCTTTTTGATGGCGCGAGAGGCGAGTTCGATATTGGTTATGATGCCTTTTTTGATTCCTTGGGATTTTGCGAGACCGTGACCGAGTATCTGTAGTGCACCGTCTTCTTCTTTTTTTGCGATGAGTGCACAGATTTTGGTCGAGCCTATGTCGATAGCAAGGAATGTTTCACTCAATTTACGAGTCCTCCCATGTACACTTCCGTAGGATAACGTTTACTCAATATGTCAATTAAATGCTCGTCGAAAATCCCTTGCTTTGTCTTATTGACAGTCGCATTGATATCAAGCGATGTAATCTCCGTTTGAGGGATTAACGTTTGCTTCGAGATTCGGTATACGATATGTTTGTTTTGTAATCTAATAATACCTTTTTCTTTTAAAGATGTAAAGAGATTTTGTAAAAATTGTAAACTTTCGGTTCGATTTAACCCTTTTACTTTGTCAATATCACGTATGGTGACACGTTCGAGATGATATTCGCTATTTTCCATTATGTTTTGAAGATATTTCTGTGCCGCTTCATCAAGGGCTTTTTCTTTGAGTAGTCGGTTGTAGAGCGGTAATAGTGCGGGTTTGGCTTCTTCGAAGGACATCGTACGGGGAGGGAAGATTTCTCGGATCGTTACCGTGGCATATCGCTCTTCAACGCGTTTGGGTTTGAGAATGTCGCCTTTGTGCGCGATTTTGATTTCGTTCCACAGCGATTCGGAAAGCTTAGGATCGCCATACGCCAACTCCACCGTTTCGTCGGCTTCACGCTTGCCTTTTTTAAAATCGATATAGGCTTTTTGGGCGATTTTTTTGCTTTTTTTGAGTTTGAGATCGTGTCTCAACGCCTCTTTCGCTTTTTCGAAAGGAAGGATTTTGCCGGATTCGTCGGTATAGTTGAAACTGTTTTCTTGATAAAAGGCGAAGAGTTCCTTTTTATCGATTTCGGCGGCATCGCCCGGCGTCCAAACGATAGCGAGACGGAAGCGTTCGGGTGTTTTGAACTCCTCTTTATGCTGTTGCCAATACGCTCGCAACCCTTTTTCGTCGACGGTGACGTTGATATCGTCGGGTGTGAGAATCGTATAAGCGATGTCGTCGGCAATACGCATTGCGGCGGAAATGCTTTCTACCTCCAAAGACAAAGGAGGCAGGTGCAAAAGTTTGAGCGTTTTGTCGATAAGGAGTTGATCGTGAAGCATCTCTTCGAATGTCGCGGCCTTCAAGCGTCTGTTGGAAAGGTAGGCGTCATAGACTTTTTTGTCGAAACGGCCTTGCGTTTGAAACGCGGGTATCTTTGCTAATTCGGACGCTACCTCTTCGTCGGTAACGATAATGCCGAGCTCTTCGGCGTAGTTGAGTATCAACGCTTGGGTTTGAAGTATGGAGAAGGCTTGTTGTGCAAGACCCATCTCTTTGGCTTTGGCGTCGTCGAATTGACCGGGAAACATCGCCGCATATTTCTGGTAGAGATCGGAGTAAGTCATATTGAGGCGTTTTTGGGAGATTTCCACATTGCCTACCGCGGCGACGTTGCCTGCCTTGGAACCGAAACTATAGCTTCCCCAGCCTACGAAACCTGCGCCGATAAAAGCGACGGTCGAGACCCATATGGTCCATACGAGATATTTGTTGTGCTTTTGCATCCAGCCGATCATGTCAATGCCTTAATGGAAAAATTTGTAATATTTTAGTAAAGTTCCGGTTAATACCCCATGAAGCGAAAGGTCAAAATGGAACCCTCCAACGATATCTTGATGCAAAGAGATTTACACCGTATCTGGCATCCGTGTACGCAGATGAAAGATCACGAGACCCTGCCGTTGGTTCCGATACGCTCTGGCAAAGGGATCTATCTTTACGATTTCGACGGCAACGCCTATATCGATGCGATAAGTTCGTGGTGGGTCAACCTCTTCGGTCATGCCAACGAACATATCAACACCGCGGTAAAACGTCAACTCGATATGCTCGAACATGTACTTTTGGCAGGATTTACCCACGAACCCGCGGTTCGCCTTGCCGAAAAGCTCGTCGAAATAACGCCCAAAGGTCTTGAAAAGGTCTTTTATGTCGATAACGGATCGAGTGCTATCGAAGCGGCATTGAAGATGAGTTATCACTATTTTCGCAACAAAGGAGAGGAGCGTTCGCTCTTTTTGTCGTTGACAAACTCCTATCACGGCGAGACGCTGGGAGCGCTTTCGGTGGGTGACGTCGCACTTTACAAAGAGACGTACGAGCCTTTGCTGATTCGTAATAGACAAGTGCCCGTCCCGAAAGACGCGACGAAAGAATCGGCCGAAGAGGCGGCGGCGGTATTGGAAGCGACATTGAAACGCTACGGCGAGGAGATAGCCGCCATGATAGTCGAACCTTTGGTGCAAGGGGCGGGCGGAATGCATATGTATCATCCGCACTATTTGAGCGAAGCGCGTCGGTTGACAAAAGAGTACGGTATTCATCTGATTGCCGACGAAATTATGACGGGATTCGGGCGTACGGGGACGATGTTTGCGTGCGAACAAGCCGAGATCTCTCCCGATTTTATGGCACTTTCGAAAGGTTTGACGGGAGGGTATCTTCCTTTGTCTGTTGTCATGACAACAGATGAGGTTTACAGTGCATTTTATTGCGACTATACCGAATACAAAGCCTTTTTGCATTCGCACAGTTATACGGGTAACCCTCTGGCGTGTACGGCGGCATTGGCTTCGTTGGAGCTTTTCGAAGAAGGAGATTATCTCGAGCGAAACCGTACGATTTCCCGCTATATCGGCGAAAAGCTGAAGCGATTCGAGTCTTTGTCCAATGTCAAAGAGGTGCGACAATGCGGTATGATAGCGGCGGTAGAGATGCAAGGTTACGATCCGGTCGAAAGAAAAGGACTGGAAGTGTACAAATACGGACTCGAACACGGCGTGCTACTCAGACCGCTCGGTAACGTTATCTATTTTATGCCGCCGTACATTATCCTCGAAGAGGAGATAGACGTCATGACGGCCGTAGCGTACAACGCTATCGCAAAACTGATAAACTAACTTCGAAAAAGGCGTTTGAGAGGGTTGCGAAGGATGCCGTGAAGTCGCAGATAGTGTTCTTGCGCTCGTGAGATGCCCGCTTTCATCGCGGCACGATAGAGCGAAAGCGCGCGTTGCGGATCTTTTTTCGTTTCGGTGCCCGTTTCGTAAAACTGCGCCAGATCGCACATCGCTTCGGGATGGTTCTCCTCTTCGGCAAGTTTGTAGAGCATATCGAACGCCTCTTTCGGATCGGCTTGGATCAATTCGCCTTTATAGCGTTCTCTGGCGAGAATGTAACGTGCGTAGGGCGATTCGGTCGAAGCCAAAAGCAAAAGCAGTGCCGCCGCTTCGGCAAGCTTACCTTCATCACGCAGTGCAAAGATTTTGTCCACATACTCTTCGACGATCGTTTCGGTGTATCCCTCCAACGCGATTTGGTTGCTAAGTCGTTTGAACTCTTCATCGTAAGCGGTAGGGAGATGATGGGGACGATAATGCGATACCGCGGTTTGAAACTTTTGATCGATATAGGCGATAGGGGGATAGGTGCGGATTTCGTTTCGAATCGGTTTGAGTTCGAAAAGGGCATTGTGCGTCTCCTCTTCGTTGTCGATGTCGGAGGTGAGAATCTCCCAATCCGATGTCAAATCGACGGAAATATTGTCAAGGTTATTTGAAGAGGGATGCGAAAGGCTCTCTTCGGTTTTTTGTTTTGTCGCTTGAGGTATTTTTCTCTCACTGACATCGGACGTCTCCGTATCGGGAGAGAGCGTATCCGTTTCGACCGTTTCGTCGATTTTGAGAAACGAATCGAAAGAAATGGTATCGGCGGTATCCTGTGAGGTTTTGTCGTGATCGTTTTCGACCTTAAAAAGATCGAACTCTTCGATCAAAGCGCGTTCCTCTTCTTCTTGTGTTCGACGGATAATCTCTTCGGGAGGATTTTCGATATAGTCGATAATGAGCGGTTGTGTTTGGGCGTAGTTTTCCGACTGTAACCCTTTTACGATTTTTTCGATACGCGGATCGGTCATCAAAGGTGTCAACTTGAGTGTTTGCAATCTGACGGTTTCGCTATCTCCAATAGAGATGGCGAGATTGATGATTTGCAGCCGTTTTTGGGTCTGATTCATGGTGTCGCCCTTACAATAAATGTAAACCGAAGAAAGTATATCGTAAAGTTGCTTTTGTTCGCAGAGGCGCATTTGAGTCTATTTCCGTCAAGACGGTGTCGATTTTGTCGACGATGCTTTGAACGGCTTGAGGGTAAGTTGAGAGTTTCTTTTCCACTTTCGGGGTGAGGGCCGTACGTCCAAAACGATTTTGATCATTTCTAATTTCGCTTTGATGATTTCGATCAACATCCGTGTTTGCATAGTCCCTCCATGCGAAATAATAAGTGATTTTCTTCGTCAATATCGAACATGGCGTCCCTCTTCTTAAAATTATTTAAAATCGACAGATTTATTAATAAATAGAGGAGAGCGCCAAAAGTCGGCAACTGTTTTCGAGGATGGCTATCTTTTTCGCCATTTCCGTGATATCCCGATCGTAAGAGATGAGACCGAAACCGCGAATCAAAAGCAGATGGGTCTCGTGCGTGTTGAAAAAGCGCGCCACTTCGTAGGGAGCTCGTTCCATCCAGTCGTCGAAGTGTTTCGGATCGTAGATGTGTACTTCTTTGAGGATTTGCTGACCGTAATAATCCTTAGGTTGGACTTTACCGTGTTTGAGAGAGTAGGAGACACTGTAAGGCGGCATTGTATAGCAGACGAACTTTGCGTTGGGAAGGGTTTCGTAAAGATGTTCGTGGATATGCACGTCACTACTTGCCAAGCTCCAGCGATAATCGCGCTTGTTACAATCAAGTCGCACCAATCCCTCTTCGTCGATCTGATCCAAAATGGTCTCTTTGGTATTGATGATAAAGCTGCCCGTATCGATACGAGCGGAAATGGATCCGTGATAAACGCCGAAAAAGTTTTTTTCGAAAAGAGAGTGCGAAACGTGTTTGATGGCTTCGATAAGATGTTTGTCCATACGAAGAAACCTTTATTAGGATTAATTCGTTATTATAACGGGGAAATTAGAAATTAGAAATTAGAAATCTAAAATTTTGGGAAGGATCGGTTTGGTGAGTCCGCATATACCGGTATTGTTGGAGGAGGTTGTCGAAAGTTTTTCGAACGTACCTGCCGGCTATTTCGTCGATTGCACATTGGGATATGCGGGACATAGCCGAGAGATACTCGAACGTTATGCGCATTTGCGCCATATCGGCATAGACCGGGACGATGAAGCGCTTGCCTATTCGAGACGCGTACTTGCGGATTTTAAAGAGCGTTCGCAGTTGATAAAAGGCAGTTTTTCCGACGTGCTTGCAAAGCTTGAGGCGGCACCGATAACGGCACTGCTGGCGGATTTCGGCGTCTCTTCGTTGCAACTCGACAAAAAAGAGAGAGGGTTTGCTTTCGATTCGAAGAGGCTCGATATGCGGATGGATACCTCTGCCGCATTGAGCGCCTACGATGTGGTCAACGGGTATGACAAAGCGGCGTTGGCGCATATTTTCAAAACCTACGGAGAGATACGCAGAGCGGAAAAACTTGCCGACGCTATCGTGGCGGCACGCTCAAAATCGCCCGTTCGCTCCGCCGCACAATTGAGCGATATCGTTGCGAAAACTTTACCCAAAGAGGGGAAAACACATCCCGCCACATTGGCGTTTCAAGCGATACGTATCGAAGTCAACGACGAACTCGGAGAGATTGTAAGGCTTTTGGATAGAATAGAAGAGAGACATTGGGAAGGAGAAACGGTTTCGTTTATCACCTTTCATTCTCTCGAAGATCGATTGGTCAAAGAGCGGTTTAAAAAGTGGCAGCGCAGCTGTATCTGTCCTCCCGACGCATTGC
>JALVPA010000017.1 GCA_027026055.1 Campylobacteraceae bacterium
ATCGAGTTCCAGATCTTCCATCACCTCAGCCGGCAAAGTCGTTTGTCGTTTGCATTCGGAACAAAGTTTTCGTGCGAGTCGCTGAGCCAACACTCCAAGTAGTGTCGAAGAGATAAGATAATTCTCTATTCCCATATCCATCAAACGACTGATCGATGCCGTAGCGTTGTTTGTATGAAGTGTTGACAAAAGCAAATGCCCCGTCAAAGCCGAACGTAAAGCGATATCTGCCGTTTCCGAATCGCGAATCTCCCCGACCATGATAATATCGGGATCTTGTCTCAAAATCGAACGCAACCCCGCCGAAAAAGTCAAGCCTACCTTTTCGTTTACTTGAATTTGTGCGATATTGTCGGCATTGTACTCTACGGGGTCTTCGATGGTAATGATGTTTTTATCCGGCGTTGCAATATGCTGAAGACACGCATGGAGGGTGGTCGATTTTCCCGATCCTGTCGGTCCCGTGACCAAAAACATGCCGTGCGAATGCTGCAAGAGTCTATACAGTCGTTTGGTAATATCGGCTTGAAAGCCAAGCGCTTCCAACGTCGGAATATGGTCGCTTTGTGCCAAAATACGCATCACCACGCGTTCACCGTGATACGTCGGCAATATCGAAACCCTGATATCGAGGGTTTTTCCCGCTATCGACACCTGTGTACGTCCGTCTTGGGGTATACGCTTTTCGGAAATATCGAGGTTTGAGACCACTTTTACACGGTTAATCACCGAGCCGACCACGTTTTTATCCAAATCCAAATGTTTTTTCAACGCTCCGTCGATACGGAATCTTACTACCCCTTTATACGCCGTCGTTTCTATATGTATGTCACTGGCACCTTTTCGAATCGCTTGAAAAAAGAGCGAATTGACCAACTTGATAACGGGAGCGGACTCTTCTCCAGAAAGCAAATCTTGTGCATTGCGTATAAACTCCAATAGTTCGGATTCCGCCTCTATCAAATCCTGCGTGGCAGCGGAAACCTCTTCAAACTCCGTGCCCGTTTGTATCTCGAGAAATTTGTTTTTGAGACGTTCGAAGCTCTCTTCGTCGACCTTTAGTACGGGGTAGTTTTTATCGAGTTTTGCCAAGTAGTTCAATCCGTCGGCCAAATGCGACATTGTTACGACCGCATATTTTTCTCCCTCGATTTCGGTAAACAACAACGCGTGTTTCAAGGCCAATTTGTGGTTGATATCTTCTTCCCACAACGGCTCGAGATCGACATCCCGCATCTCTCGCAACGACATCAAAACTCCTCGCTTATTTGCATCAAATCGTTATCCGGACGCAACAACATTTCTCGTTTCATCGGAGGGTTACCCCCGTGCGCATGTCCTTTTCCCCTCGCTTCAATACGTTTGAAGACCAATTTGTTATACTCTTTTTGTACACGCTCCAACTCCGCCAAGAAAACTTTGAGTTTCTCCAAATCATCGCTTTTTCTAACGATATAAGGGGTCAAATAGACCACTACGTTCGTTTCGCGAGAAAGATCCGACGTATGGGTAAACAGCAAATCGCCGATAATGGGGATATCGCCCAAAATCGGAACTTTCGTCTTTCCTTTACCGCCCGTACGCTTGATAAGACCGCCCAAGATAATTGTCTCTCCGTTGTTGACAATGGCCGTTGTCTGCACGTCTCTTTTGGTGGTCGTCGGCCTATCCGCCGAAGGAGATTCGTTATCCAGTACGTCCTCGATAGTGGTTTTAACTTCGAGTGTCACTTTATTGTTACTCGATAGGCGCGGTTTGACTTTCAGGGTCAACCCGATATCTTCGCGACTGTAACTGTTGACGACATTGGAGACACCCGTGGTAGATTGCTGTGCTTGTGTCAAAATGGACATCGTGCGCCCGACATAGATTTCGGCCTCTTTGTTATTGGTACACAAAATGGACGGTTCGCTCAAAATATGTGCCGCACCGTGTTGCTGTAAAAAGTCGAGTTGCGCACCCAGCGCGAACACTTTATCAACTGCATCAAATTTAAATGCCGCATCGTTTTCGGTACCTATCGGTTCTCCCGAACTGTTGTAAATCGTTTTCGACTGGTTTGTATTTAAAAACCCCAATAGAGTCGGAGACATTTGTATCGCAGAACCGCCGCCCAAATTTCCCGAAAGTGTAAAGAGTCCGTTGGAAGTGATTGCTCCGCCGTTAAGATTATATTTCAGTCCCACTTGCTCCGCAATATTTTTGTCAATCTCGACAATACGCGCCTTGACATAAACTTGCACTTTGGGAATGTCGATTTTTCGTATCGTCTCTTTGATGTTTCGAATCTGCTCTCCGGTCGCCAATATGATCAACGCATTACGTTCTATATCGGAGACGACCATCGCTTTGCTGGGAGGTTTGCCTCCTTTTTTATTGTTTTTTACCGCCATGCTGTTCATTTGCGAAACAAGCTTCGAGAGTATCTTCTCCATCTCTTCCACATCGGAATTTTTAAGCGGTATCACATACATCTTTTGGGCTTGGTCGTCACCGGGAACATCCAACTGCTTGATATAGCGCACCATTTTTTTAAGATTCTCTTTTTTCCCCACCAAAATCAAAGCATTGCTCGCATCGTCCTTAAAGATATCCACCTTTTCGCTTTCCACCGTCTGCGGGAAAAGTTTTTTGGCCATATTGACCACATTGAGATAGATGTCTTTTGCCGCACTGTTTTTTAGCCGAATAATCAAAGAGCGTTTTCCCTCGTCGCTTTCGATCGCATGGATAAGCTTTTCGATAGAACGTAATGTAGAAGGCTTCGCCGTAATGGCAATGAGGTTGTTCTCTTTAAAAGAGATCACTTTGTCGCTACGTGCAAGAAGGGGTTTAATCTTTGCTCTGATAACGGCGGCATTGTTATGCTTCAGGTGAAATATCACCGTTTTCATCGTATCGCCGTCTACCTTCTCGCTCACATCCAAACCCTCTCCCGGAGCAACATTGGCTTTGACAACCTTATAAAATTCGCCTTGATCGATAATGGTGTAACCCTTGGATGCCAGAATCGAATTGGCCAAATGCAGTAAAGCGCTTTTTTTGATAGGCTCTTGCGAAACGAAATTAATCTTTCCTTTCAAGTCGGCATCGACCAAAATATTTTTTTTGGTGATTTTCGAAATCATTTCGACAAACTTTTCTACAGTTAAGTTACGAAAATTGATATTTACCCTCTCTTCTTTCGAAGTAGCGGCTGCGGCACAAAGGAAAGCGCCCAACAAAACGACGGCCAAAAAAACCCTAATCGATTTCATAATTCAACTCCATTTCTTGATCTCCACGTTGTATCTGCAAAGTGACATTCTCCGTTTTTAGTATGTTTTTATAGGCATCGAAAGCGGCTTTATAGCTGTCGAGCGGTTGTCCGTTTATCGCCTTGAGAATATCTCCTCTTCGAAGCCCTAGCTTCGCAAAAGGCGTACCGCGACGCACGAAAGTCACCTTAAAGCCTTCCAGACTTCCCGATGTACGCATGTCCGCCAAGCCGATATTTTTATAGATTTCGTTCATGTGTGTCGTATAATGCTTTATCAGTTCGCGATCGACAACCTTATGATCGCCGGCATCGACGATCCCGTCCGCATTGTCGTCCATACCGCTTGAGGTCGACATCGGCGTTTTCTCGGGTATCGCCGGCGACACGGCACCGTCAAGCCCTTTAATCTTTTGTAAACGCACTTTATAGTGCTTACCGCCTTTTTCGAAAAGCGCAAAATCGTTACCTCCGCCCACCAAGGTAAAGCCTCCTACCGATTCACCGCGCCCAAGCACTTCGGTTTTACCGCGGTAGCGCACCGTAACGACATCATTGTCATCGGCATGATAGATTGCCAACAGTTTGATAGAAGAGATATTTCCTTCCACTTTTACCTTCGGTTTGGGTAGCACGGGGGCACTCGCCTCGGAAACGAGTTTTACAGGATAGAAGAGAGGTTTCATTCTCGCTTTCGGAAGATAGTCCACGCCGTGTACGGGCAACCATATCCACTCTACCGCAATCCATAACGATTTGACTACGGTTATCGCGACAATATACGGCAATGCTTTTTTAAAAAAGGAACGGTCAAAACGACGTCGCATAGTACCATCCCTTTTTGTCTTTATGCAAAAAACGTTTCACCGCATCCAATTTTTGTTCGTCCGTAAAATCGACACGCAACGTACGCTTACGCAAATCAACTCTCCCGACCGCTCTGCCCAATGTTCCGTTCATCTCCAACGAAAGACGCAGAGGATCCCAAATCTTATATACCGCCTCTAAGCGATCTATCGCGATAGGGGTCTCGACAAGTTCGTTTTTTATATCCGCATGATAAATCGTCAAAGTGTTATACGTCAACAAACTTGTCACTGTCGCTCTATCGAATAGTGTGGTAGGTATGCCGAAAATATAGATATTTCCGTTATCGATATTCAATCCCCAAGGTTTTTCTTTCGTATGTTTTTCATTGATATGAACATGTCGCTCTTTCAACATGTTTTCGAAAGCGAAGTAAAGCGACTCTTTCGGCATAAATGCGATAAGCGAAACCCATATAACCGCTGCATATAGAAGTACTTTTTTTACCATTTGGCGACCACCTCGAGGCGATATCCCTCCGCCCCTTTCACACTCGACACTTTTTCTATCCGTAGCGGGAAGGAAAACCATTTGCTCAAAACCCGATTCAACTCTTTTCCAGAAAGTTTTTCGTAGGCGACGTCTACTTTCGTTCCGCTTTGTCTCCAAGTCGAACGCTTATTCGTCATATAAGCATGTAGGGATGAAACGGCTTGTTTGATACGCTCGCGATCACCCCATGTTCGCTTCAGTATCATGGTCTCTTCAAGCGTACGCAACGTTTCGGTTTTTTTCACGGTGAGATCCGAAAGACGTTCGTGCCGATACGACTGAAAAAGAAAAGCGCCGAATGCGACAAAAAAGAGCAAGGCTACGGCTATCTCGTTTTCGTAACGCTTCAAACTCATATCGCACCCTCCACCGTTACCTCTTTATCGTTTTTTCGTATAACCTTCATACCTTCCGCACCCTCCAACGCTTTGACAAAACGCGTAGCCGTCGCAACATCCTTACAAACGAAGCTCACCGAAACATGCTCTTTTTTATACGCCAACGCTTTCAACGATACTCCGCCGAAAACCGCTTTGGAGAGTCGCACGAACCACGATCTCAAGCGCCGCTGTGTCGTATCGATTTTTTTATATTTTTGATAGATACTCTCTCTTTTATAACCGCTTTTTAACTCAGGCATTTCTGTTAGAACGCTTCGAATACGTTTGTCTATCGGTTCGAGCCGTTTTTCGTACCGTACCCCCTGTACTATCCAAAAAAGCGAAAAAAGCGCCAATACGACGCTGTAGATCATCGCTTCTTTTTTGCCAAAAAGTACGCCCCCTTCGCTTCCTTCTTTCGGGTAAACACCGCGTGTAGGCTTTTCGAGTTCTTCCAATGTCGTAAAAGTACGATTTTCAAAAAAGCCTTTCGACGCGAAAACGACCGTTTTGTCGATCGTCCCAAGCGCTTCTTTTTCACCTAGTGAAATCGGGGTATGCAACCCATCGACCATTTGTTGTGCGAAATAGAGTTTGCCTATCTGTCTTTGCGGAATCCCTTTTGCCTTCACAAAATCGAGTATCTCCGTCGGATTATACGCAAAAAAGTTCCAGCCCGTCTCGTCTTTGTATACAAAATAGCAATAGTTCCCGTCTTCTTCTACCAATTCCCCAAGTACCGACGGGGCGATACGCATCGCCTGATGAGTAAAACGCAAGTTCATTTGCTTTTTTTGAAAGGTATAAAACTGGGGGGTCAATAACAAATCGTAGGTCGCTTCCGTATCCGAAACGGAAGGCATACCTCTATATATCGGCAAAAGCCTATTGTTTTGTTTCACCCAAAAATTCAAAATCTCTTACCTCACCTTCAATCTCGGCAAAACGAAATCCGTACATCGTCTCTTTATAAACGAAATCGACTTCGCAAACGGAACGTTTCGGAAACGTTTCGCTAAAAATTTTTTTATCGTACCCTAACCCATGAGAGGAGAGAAACGCTTCGAAAGCCCCTTTGGCAGGCGTCCAATTTTCTTTTACCTCTTCCGCGTCCATATCGAACCACAGGGCTATCAACTCCGCCGAAGCGAAATCACCGTGAATACGACCGATAGAGAGGTTCTCCTCCGGAGGATAGAATACGAAATAATCCCGCCACCTTATCCGCTCGATCTCTCTATCGTCATTTTCTCGGATATACGTTTCGACAATCTCTCGAAACTGTTCGTACGATATGATACCATCTTTTAAATAATGCCGGCTCTTTTTTGTGTCTTCGTCCACCTCCGCATAGGTTTCGATCATCCGTATCAATCTTTCCGTATCAACGATCCCGTACGTCTCCGCCAGCTTGGTCATCGTCTCCAGCGCTGCCTCTTTAAGATAACCGTATTTCCTTTCTATCGGAAGAAACAACCAATGGATATTGACTCCTCTATCGATAGGTGCGCACGACAAAGTCAAAGAGAACGTTCCGTCTTTGCTTGCAAACGGGATCGGCGAAGCATAGGCTACGCTATAAAAAGATTCGTTTCCATGTTGTTTTTCCAATATTCCCCGGATATCCTCGAACAAAAGCCTCGCTTGGATTAATGCTCCGTTTTTGTCGCTATCGCGATGCGCACGTTCCAAATAGCCGCTCATAACCCCCAAAAGTGCGATGACCGCCGCCAATACCGCCAACGTAATCAACAGCGCAAAGCCGTTTCGCACTTTTTTCGTTTCTACCATATCTACTCACATTAATGTAAAATCGTTACAATATCGAGAGATTATACCAAAAAGAGATTATCAAGGAAGGCTTGATGAAGTCGGCAAAAAAAGTTATTTTACACACAAGAAAACGCGCTGCGTTTTCTCTACTCGAACTTCTTATCGTTATCGTCATTTTGGGATTGTTGGTCGCCGTGGTCGCTCCGGGCTTGATGGATACCGCCGATCAAGCGAAACGCGATACCGTCTGTATCAAGATGGCGGATTTGAAAAAACGTTTCGATATGTTCAAACTCGACAACGGAGTCTATCCCGAAACGGAAGAAGGATTCGAAGCGCTTTTGAAAAATCCCGATCCCGACAAATACCCTAATTATCGAAGCGTACCCTACCTTAAAAAAATGCCCAAGGATGCATGGAAAACCCCTTTTGTCTATCTCAACAAAGGCAACGATATCGAAATCATCTCTTATGGTGCCGACAGAAAAGAAGGAGGCGAAGGTAACGCTGCCGACATACGTTTGTCCGAATGTCAAAAGTAACATATCGCGCCCTTTTGCGCCGCGCCTTTTCACTTATCGAACTCATTATCGTCATCGCCGTGATCGGTACGGTATATTATCTCGGGTTTCACGGATTCAAGACCGTTACCGCTCCTCCGCCCGTCTCTCTCGAAACCCTACCGAAAATCTTACGCGAAAACCCGATATTTCAAAAGGGCGGAACGCTACTGTGTCCGAACCGATGCGAA
>JALVPA010000018.1 GCA_027026055.1 Campylobacteraceae bacterium
AGAGGAGATAACCGAAGAAATTCCCGCCTAAGCGGGAGCGGCATTATTCGGCGACTTCCACTTCGACGGGATCGGATTCCCAGATACCGTGTTTTGTACAGTAGCCGTGCGCGACGAGTTTGAGTTTGCTTTTCATCGGTCTGATGAAAAAGGTCACTTGCGCGTGAGACTTTTCGTTTCCGAAGGTACCGGGGATGAAGGTGGTCATCGCCAATTTCGTCTCGCCGTCGAAAAGCGTGATGGACTCGATGTAGTGATCGAAATCGTCGGGGTGCGTGTACTCCTGTCCCATCTGAACGTGTACTTCCAAAAGCTCGCCTTTTTTCGCTTCGCCTTTGACGGTAATAAAGGGAGAGTGTCTGTCGATATAGTCTTTTTTCGCTTCTCTTTCTACGGTGTCGATGTCTACATATCTGTTGATAGTCGGCATGATTCGTCCTTTCTGAATTGGTTTCGGTGAGGCTATTATAACATAAAAGATTAATAAATAGGATAAAATTTCTCCTAATTTGAAAAAATCTTTTTTTATCGGTACGATAAAGTAACACGGTTGAATGTTTCGTGACAAAATGTCGTCAATTATGGTATCATCGTATCAAATTTAGTGAGAAGGAGTAACGATGAGAGCGTTTTTTTTGTCGATAGGCATATGTGTGATGTTGGCGGCGGAGAACTTTACGTTGGAGAGTTTCGATCTCAAAGGACAGCTGACCGAAGCGCAAGAGTTCGATAAGTTCGGATGCAACGGCAAAAACGTTTCCCCGGAACTTAGCTGGAGGGATGCGCCGAAAGAGACGAAGAGTTTCGCTATCACAGTTTACGACCCCGATGCGCCTACGGGTAGCGGGTGGTGGCATTGGATCGTGATAAACATCCCCGCCGACGAAAACAGAATACGCACGGGTGCTTCGGGTAAGGAGATGCCCAAAGGCGCGATAGAGCTTGCCAACGACTACGGAACGGTGGGATTCGGCGGTGCGTGCCCGCCGAAAGGCGACAAACCGCATCGCTATATCTTTACCGTATATGCGCTGGATGTGCCCAAACTCGATCTCAAACCAGACACCAACGCCCCCGTCGCCGGTTTTATGATCAATGCGCACACTATCGCCAAAGCAAGCCTTATCGCTTATTATGGACGATAAAGTGTCGATAGCCGTCACTATGGTATAATCGTCCGTAAGTTAAAAAAGGAGTGAGATGACAACCTTGCTCAAGTCGGTGTTGGAACCTTACGATTATATCGATTTCGCTTTGCTTTTCGGTTCGTATGTATCGGGGAAACAACATGCGATGAGCGATGTCGATATCGCAATCATGACCGAGAAGCCAATCGACCTTTTCGAGTATGGGAGAGTTGTCGCCGAAATCGAAGGTGTCGTGCACAAAAAGGTCGATTTGGTGCTTTTGAACGGATTGGAGAAAGAAAATCCGAAATTGGCTTTTGCAATCGTCGATAATCATCGCGTGATCTTCAACAGAAATCGACAAAAATATATAGATTTCAAAACCGATACTTACAAATATTATTTCGACCATTTGCCGATGTACGAAATGTTCGATCGTGCGCTCAAAAAAAGGATAGCCGATGGAAGTTACGGAAAAGCTGAAGCTCCTCGAAGAAAACGTCAAACTCCTTCAAGAGATTGAAACGCAAACGACCGTAGAGGATTTGAGAAAAAACAGGCGCTTGGAATGGGAGGTACGCTACGGGCTTTTCGAATCGATTCAAATCGTTATCGATATCGCTTGCAAACTCTCGTCCGAATACAACTTGGGTAATCCGAAAACCTATCGTGCGTGTATCGAGCTTTTGAGCCGATACGAATATCTTGACGAAACGATCGCTAAAAAGGTGATAGGAATGATTGGGTTGCGTAACCTGTTGGTACACGAGTATGTCAAAATCGATGCGGAACGGCTTTATCGATTTTTGGAGCGCTTGGAGGATTTTATAGATTTTGTCAAAGCGATAAAGGCGTATATATAACATGACAACGTTGGCGGATTGTATTGTCGATTTTTATTTTTCGCTTCCGAAAGATTGCGAACCGCCCGGCGGGGTGGAGATCATCTATCCGTACGACAATTCCGAAACGCGTAGGGTAATGGAGACGTTTTATCGTAAATACTACGACGATACGCGACCGCGCAGGCTGCTTTTCGGTATCAATCCCGGTCGAAACGGCGCGGGATTGACGGGGGTCGGCTTTACCGATCCGATTTTGATGGAAACGAAATGCGGTATCGCCAACAGCCTCGAAAAGCGTAGCGAACTCAGCGCGACATTTATCTGCGAGGTGGTCGAGGCGTACGGCGGTCCCGAGGCTTTTTACGGCGATTTTCTTTTTACGACGGTGTTGCCGTTCGGGCTTTTAAAGGATGGGAAAAACTACAACTACTACGACGATAAAGAGACTTTGGCCTATTTCGAACCGTTGATTGTCGAGAGTATACGCAAACAGACGGCATATCCGAATATCTCTCGCCGTATCGCCACCGTAGGGCAAGGCAAAAATCTCACCTATCTCGAACATCTCGATGCAAAGTATCGATTTTTCGACGCGATAGAGGCGCTTCCGCATCCGAGGTGGGTGATGCAGTATCGTCGAAAAGAAAAAGCACACTATATCCAAACTTATCTTCGGACGTTGAGGTCGCTTCGTAAAAGTTAGCTCGAAGTTTTCAGATGTCATAATGACGTTTTATCTACTTTATAAGGAATTACAATGGCATTGGAAAATCTTACCGCCGAAACCTTCAACGACAAAGTGATGTCGAACGAAATCGCCATCTTGGACTTCTGGGCGCCGTGGTGCGGACCTTGTCGCCAATTTGCGCCTATTTTCGAAAAAGTCGCCGGAGAATATCCCGACATTCTTTTCGGTAAAATCAATACCGAAGAGGAGCAAGAGTTGGCGGGATACTTTCAGATTCGCTCCATTCCGACGGTAGCGATCATGAGAGAAGGCATCGTGGTCTTCATGCAACCGGGAATGCTTCCCGAAGAGGGATTGCACGATCTTATCAAGCAGGTCAAAGCGCTCGATATGGATCAGGTGCGCGAAGAGATCAAAAAACAACAAGAGGCCGACGCCCAAGCAAACGACTGAAACCTTCGCGCTTCGGCGCATACTTGCCAACGGATTTGTCTACCTTTTTTACTTCCAACGCTTTCGCTACGATATATTAACGATTACGCAGTACAATAGTCGAAAGAAAACCCGAAGGCGTAGCCATGTCCGGACCTGTACTCTATTTTTACGCTGACAAATCTGGCGGCGGCTCATCTCTTGCGGCATTGGGATTGATGCGCATACTCAAACGTCGTTTTGCCAAGGTCGCCTTTTTCCGACCGATCGTACCCGAAGGGCAAGAGCACGATTGTCGGCTGTTGCGCGACTATTTTCGGCTTGCTCTCGATGTTTTCGAGTGCCGAGGCTTCGGTACGAAAGAGGCGCGCCACTTTATCGCCGTTTACGGCGAAAACCTTTTTTTCGAGCGTCTTATCGAACGCTACGAAACGCTTTTGCGAAGTTATGATTTCGTTTTGTGCCAAGGTATCTGTAGCGATCTTTTTTCTCGCGTCGTCGATAACGACATCAATATCGAAATCGCCCGACACTTTTCCGCACCCGTCGTGACGTTGATAGACGGTTACCAAAAGAGTTTCGAAGAGATCGTCGATACGGCGAGATTGCAACAAGAAGCGCTCCGAGAGGCTTCGCTCACACATATCGCGACCATCGTCAATCGTGTCGACGAAGACTATATCGTACCGTTACGCGCAGATAAAACTCTGACAAACCTCTTTGCGGTACCGTATGTGCCTGCGTTGGCGCGGCCGAGTGTCGCGGATATGGCGGAAGAGACCGATTTTAAGATGTTGCGTCCCGTCGCGTCTCATTATCTCTCCAGAGCGTCGGGTAAGGTTCGTATCGCGGCACAGCGGGCGGAAAAGGTTTTGCGTACGTTGGAAGAGGGGGATACGCTTCTTTGTCCCGCCGATAGGAGCGATATCGTTTTCGCACTCTATGCGGCGCTCGATAGCGGGCTCTATCCTTCCGTTTCGGCAGTCGTACTCACCGACGGTGAAAAAGCGGACGAAACGGTCGAAATGATGTTGCAAACGGAGGTGTTTCGGACGATCCCGTTGTTCGTCTCCGACGACGATACGCTAAAGAGCGCCGAAAAGATCGCCGCAGTAAGACCGAAAATACGTAGTGGCGATAGCAATAAGATAGCGTTGGCGCTCGGTGTCTTCGCCGAGTATGTCGACGAGGAGTCGTTACGCGAAGCCTATGCCGCGTCGCATACCGAAATCGTCACGCCGCAGATGTTTCGTCATCGTCTTTTTGCGTTGGCTTCGCGCAAACGCATGCGTATCGTATTGCCCGAAGCGCAAGAAGAACGTATCCTCTATGCGGCGCAACAGATTCTCAATGCGGGTATCGCCGATATCCTTTTCGTCTCCGACCCGATATCGTTGCGCAAACGTGCGGCGAGGTTGGGGCTGGACCTGCACGACGCGCGCTGTATCGATCCCTCGGATAGAAGACTTTTGAAACGTTTCGCCAAACATTTTTATCGTTTGAGACGACACAAAGGCATCACCTACGAACAAGCGATCGATACGGTGCGTCGCCCCAACTATTTTGCTACTATGTGCGTCTATACGGGCGATGCGGACGGTATGGTGAGCGGCGCGACCCATTCGACGGCGGAGACAATACGTCCCGCACTTCAGATCCTCAAAACCGTACCGGGAGTGAAAAAGGTTTCGAGTATATTTTTTATTTCGTTGCAGACGCGAACGGTTGTTTTCGGCGATTGTGCCGTCATTCCCGACCCCACTTCCGAAGAGTTGGCGGAGATCGCGATTTTGGCGGCGGAGAACGCCGCACGATTCGGCATCGAACCGAAAGTGGCGATGATCTCCTACTCTACGGGCGATAGCGGAAGCGGCGAAGCGGTCGAAAAGGTCAGACGCGCGACGGAATCGGTACGTGCACGGCGTCCCGATTTGGCCGTAGACGGTCCTTTGCAGTTCGATGCGGCATTCGATCCCGAAGTGGCGCGGATCAAATGTCCCCATTCTCCCGTGGCGGGAAGGGCGAGTGTGTTTATCTTTCCCGATCTCAATACGGGAAATACCGTCTACAAAGCGGTACAGCGCAGTAGCGACGCGGTGGCGATCGGTCCCGTACTGCAAGGAGTCGCCAAACCCGTCAACGACCTAAGCAGAGGCGCAACGATTGACGACATCGTCGATACTATCGCCGTTACCGCCGTAGAAGCGCAAGGAGTATCGGTATGATAGCGGTGATCAATAGCGGCAGCACTTCGCTGAAAGCAGCGCTTTTCGATAGCGAGGGTCGACCTGTCGCCAAGCGTACCTTCGAAGAGATGGAGGATAGAGAGGAAACGTTACGGCGACTGTTACAAGAAGCACCTTTTTCCGACAGCTCTCTCAAAGCGGTGATTCATCGTATCGTACACGGCGGCAAACGCTTGAGCACACCCGTACGAATCGACGATGTCGTCTATGAAGCGTTACGTGATGCCGAAGCGTTGGCGCCCTTGCATATGCCGGCCAATCTCGAAGCGGTCGATTATTTTAGGCGTCACCGACCAGATCTTGTTCAAATTGCCGTATTCGATACGGCGTTTCACGCGACGATACCAGAACGTGCCGCCAGGTATGCCCTCGATCGCGAGTTGTCCGAAAGGTTGGAAGTGCGTCGTTACGGATTTCACGGTATCAGCTACGCTTATTTGCTCAAGGAGAGTACGCGCCGACTCGGCAAGGCAAATCCCACGCTCATCGCGATGCATTTGGGCGGCGGTGCGAGTATCTGTGCAATAGAAGAGGGCAGAAGCGTCGATACCTCGATGGGGATGACACCGCTTGAAGGATTGGTGATGGCGACACGTTGCGGCGATCTCGATCCCGGTGTGGTGATACGATTGATGCGAGAAGGGGAGATGGATGCGCGGCAGTTGGAAGAGATGCTCTACAAACGCAGCGGACTTAAGGCTTTGAGCGGTCGTTCGGATATGCGCGAGATACTCTCTTCGTCGCACCCCGACGCCGCATCGGCGATAGAGATCTATACTTACCGCATCGTCAAATATATCGGCGCTTATTTGGCGATTTTGAAATCTTTTCCCGATGCTTTGGTATTTGCGGGAGGAGTGGGCGAACACGCTTCCGAGATTCGTGCGCGTATTCTCGCACCGTTAGAAAAATACGGCATCGTTGTAGATAACGAAGCGAATGCACGCAACGCGTCTTCGATCGCGACGCCTGAAAGCCGATGTCCCGTTTATGTCGTAGAGACCGACGAAGAGAGCGAAATGGTGGCGCAAAGCGCACATCTGTGGAAAGGTGCGGTGTGAAAAAAAACGAGAGAAGGAACAACGATAAAACGCTTGGCGATAGTGTGTTCGGGCGGCGACGTATCGGGAATGAACGCCGCGCTCAAACGTTTTACGGAGTACCGTTTGCATTCGGGTATCGAACCTTTTGCCGTGTACGACGGATACGAAGGCTTGATAGAGGGGCGTATTCGAAAGCTCGGCTACGCCGACGTGGCGGGCATTATCATGCGTGGCGGCACCGTGATAGGATCGGCACGTTCGCAACGTTTTTGGGAAGCTTCCTATCGCGAAACGGTGGTGAAGTGGTCTCGCGACGCTATCGTATCGACGATACCCTTTTGGCGCTGGGCGGGGAGTTTATGCGAGAGTGAGAGAATCGTATGAAAAAACATCCCTGTCCCGTCGAACGCATTGTCGAGATTGTAAAGCGTCTTTATGCATTCGAGCGGCTTCGTGTGTCGGAACTTTCCCAAAGGTATGAAGTAAGCGAACGAACGATAAGACGCGATATCGAAAAGATTGCCGAGGTCGTTCCCATCGTCAAAAAGCGCGGCGTTTTTCACCTCGATATGGATGCTACGCACGAAACGCGCAAACTCGAACGTTTGCTTATCGGCGCTTTTGCGACCAATGCAGGCATATCGCTAGATTGTTTGGAAGAGTCCAAACGCGAGATTCCGCTCATTACATTTGCAGTCGCCTACGGCGGATTGAACGAAACGATCGCCGAAGGGATCATCGAAAGTATCGAAAAGGGATGCCGATGCGGTTTTGTCTATACGAACAATCGCGGCGAAACCGATCGACGCGACGTCTCTCCGCTAAGACTTTACACGGCAAAGGGTAAATGGTATTTGCTAGCAAAAGATCGTAAAGACGGTGCGATTAAAATCTTTGATTTTCTCAAGATACGATCGTTTCAGACACTGCCGAATTTGCGCAGCGAAGTGACCGAAACGGATAAAGAAGCCGCGGCAAAACGCCCGTCTGTTTGGAGCAGTAGCGATAGCGAACCATTCGAAGTGCGTCTCTACGCTTCGGCTCATGCCGCCCGCTACCTCAAGGAGGTGCCGTTACATCCAAGCCAACGACTCGATATGCCCCACAGCGACGGCACCGCCGAATTTCTCTACAC
>JALVPA010000019.1 GCA_027026055.1 Campylobacteraceae bacterium
TTCGTCGCGCGGTGCCAACTCGTCCGTAAATCGTTCGCCCGCCTCATTGACCAGATAGCCCCCTTCGCCGCGCGCGCTTTCGCTGATAAGGATATTGGAGCCATAAAGCCCCGTGGGGTGAAACTGTACAAATTCCAAATCGCTTAGCGTTGCGCCCGTTTTGTAGGCGGCGACCAATCCGTCGCCCGTCGCGCCGTAGAGATTGGTCGTGTGTCCATGGTAAATTGCCCCGAAACCGCCTATTGCCAAGACAATCGCTTTGGCATCTACGGTGACGATGTTGCCTTGGCGGATATCCCAGAAGTAGGCACGATGCGGCTCCAATGCCAAGAGCAGATGTTCATTGAGAAACGTAACACCCGAATGCCATGCATGATCGTAAAGGGTATGCAGAATCTTGAGTCCCGTATAATCTTGCGCATAGCAAGCGCGTGGTGCCGACGCACCCCCCAAACGCCGTTGCGCGATGCTTTTTAGTGAAGGGTGAAGGGTGAAGGGTGAAGGATTTTGGTAGGCATCGCTTTGCGATGCTTTTATGCGTGAGAAGGGCATGCCGAGTCGTTCCAAGCGCGCAATCGCTTCGGGCGCCAAACGACACATCGTTTCGATCGCCTCCTTATTACCCAAGCCTTTGGCGGCTTTGAGCGTATCGGCGATATGCGCTTCGATGCTGTCAGCTACGACATTGCCGAGTGCGGCGTTGATGCCCCCTTGCGCCATCGAGGTTTGCGCATGGGTGGGGTAGAGTTTGGTTGCTACCGTGACATTCTCAGCACCCGCTTCCTTGGCGGCTATCGCGGCGGAGAGCCCCGCGCCGCCGCTACCGATAATGAGTACGTCTACCATGAAACACTCCTGTGGAATGTTTCAAATGAGGAGTGAGGAGTGAGGAATGAGGAATGTTGGTATGTGTTACACGATAACGCTTTTTGAGTATACGTTTTCATTTGTTTTTAACTCCAAGGGGTTCTAATCGTCAATTTCATGAAAAGCTATTTATTTTCTCTCTAAAAAATTTGATAGATTATACCACAAGCCTAAGATATATTATCGATATCGAGTGATTAAAGAACGGATACTCTCTTTTAGAGGCAGCAAGTGATGTGTAACAATATCCCAAATCTCTTCGGCATCAATACCGAAGTAGTTGTGTGCAATGATATTGCGAAACCCTTTGATTTGTTGCCACGGAATCGTATCGTTTTCCTCTTTGAAGCGTTCGTCCAATCTCGTAATCGATTCGCCGATAACGATAAACTGCATCATAGTGGCATCGAAGCTCTTTTGGTCGTGATAAAAGCTATCCGCATCGTCAAACCCTGTGCTATAACGCTCTATTTTTTCGATCGCTTCATAGATGGTATGAAGTTCGAAAAGGATTTTAGAAGACATTCACGGAATCTCGCATAATGAAGGTTTTGGCATAGGGTTTGAGGTATTTTTTGCGTGCAATATCGATCTTTTTAATGCCAAGTTCTTGCGACAAAAATCTCTTGAGACGTTGCTTTAACGCATAGATCTCTCTTGCTTCCTTGTCGGTCTCTATCAAAATATCCAAATCACTCTCCACTGTTGCTCTTTTGGTTGCATAAGAGCCGAAAAGTACCAAAGAGTCGATATGAAACTCCTCTTTTAAGACCGGCTTTAAGGCCTTCAGGCGATCGATAATCTCTTCTCTTGTTTTCATAAGACTTATTATACCATATGCGCTAAGCGCGTTTTTGCTCTATAAAACTTCGGATATTTTCCGCAATCCCTTCCAGCAAGCGTTGGCGCGCTTCAATACTTGTCCATGCGATATGCGGCGTGATAAGCAGCCGCTCTTTGTGTTCGATCCGCAAAAGGAGATTGGTCTCTTCGATGGGTTCGTGTTCCAGTACGTCGAGTCCCGCGTAGATCTCGCGTCTGTCGAGCTCGTAAGCGAGATCGGTTTCGTTGACGATACCGCCGCGACCGAGATTGAGTAGTATCGCGCGCTCTTTGAGTAGCGGCAAGTTGGTGTCGTTTAGAAGCATATAGGTGCGGTTGTTGAGCGGCGCGTGAATCGAGACGATATCGCTGGTTTCCAACAATACCTCGAGCGATTGGTGAAGATAGGGTTTGTCGGTATTGGTGCCGCTTGTGGAGTAGTAGGCAACCGTCGCGCCGAAAGCCGTAGCGATTTTGGCGACCTCTTCGCCGATCGTGCCCATACCGATGATGCCCCACTTTTTGCCTTTGAGTTCGAAAAAGGGACGGGTGACGTCGGTAAAGATGCCCGATATGCGCCAGATCCCGTTATGTGCGGTCTGACTATAGTACTCGAGATGCTCCATCAGATAAAAGAGCATGGCGAATGTATGCTGTACGACCGACGGGGTGGAGTAACCCGCTACGTTTTTGACCGCGATACCGAGACGTTGTGCCGCTTCGAGGTCGACATTGTTCATTCCTGTGGCCG
>JALVPA010000020.1 GCA_027026055.1 Campylobacteraceae bacterium
TCGATGCCGTCCTCATCGACAAGTGGCTGGGGATTCCTATCTTTTTATTGTTGATGTGGGGACTTTTTCAACTCACCTTTACTCTCGGCGCCGTTCCGATGGATTGGATCGATGCGGGATTTACTTGGCTGGCGGATCTGGCGCGTGCCATGTTGGGGGAAGGAGAGTTGGCCTCTTTGGTCGCCGACGGTATGATCTCCGGCGTAGGCGCCGTCGTAATGTTTTTGCCCAATATCGTCATCCTCTTTTTAGGTATCGCACTACTTGAAACAACCGGTTATATGAGTCGCGTCGCCTTTTTGCTCGACGGCTTTTTCCACAAATTCGGTCTGCACGGCAAAAGCTTTATCCCACTGGTAACGGGTTTTGGCTGTTCGGTACCCGCCTATATGGCGGCGCGTACGCTCAAAAACGAAAAAGACAGGCTTATTACGCTTTTTATCATCGGTTTTATGAGCTGTGGCGCCAGACTGCCTATCTACGTGCTTTTTGCGGGAGCCTTTTTCGGTAAAGAGCATGCGGGCAACATCCTCTTTCTCATCTATATCTCGGGAGCGCTTATCGGGCTACTGATGGCGAAAGCGCTAAAGATGTTCGTCTTCAAAGGCGAAGACGAACCGTTTGTGATGGAGATGCCCAAATACCGCTTGCCTTCGCTCAAACTTATCTGGCATACGGTGTACGGTCAAGCCAAAAGCTATCTGAACAAAGCGGGCACCTTTATCCTCGCCGCATCGATGCTGGTATGGTTTGCAAGCAATTATCCCAAAAATCCGCAACTCGAAGCAAGTTACCAAAGCCGTATAGAGCAAGCGACATCACCGCAACAAGCGGCCCTACTTCAAAACGAACTGCAAGCGAAACTGCTCGAAGAGAGTTACCTCGGACGTATCGGTAAAGCGACGGAGCCTTTCTTTGCGCCGCTCGGTTTCGACTGGAAGATGGCGGTCTCGCTTGAGGCGGGATTGGCGGCGAAGGAGGTGGTGGTCTCGACACTCGGCGTACTCTATTCGCTGGGCGATCAAGTAAGCGAAACGGACAATTCGCTCTTGGCGCAACTACGCGCACAGATCTCCGTCCCCGCCGCCGTCGCCTTTATCGTTTTTGTCATGACCTACCTACCATGCTTTGCCGCATCGATGGTTTTCGCTAGAGAGGCGGGCGGATGGCGATATCTGCTTTATCTCTTTGCGATGACCACCGCTACGGCGTGGATTTTAAGCTTTTTAGCCTATCATATCGCACGTATGATCGTAGGAGGGTAATCGATGTTGCTTAAACAACTGCACAAAGGAGACTGTGCCGAAATCGTTCGCATACGCGCGGACAAAGCGCTCAAAGAGCGGCTCGCCTCCTTCGGCATCGTTCGCGGCGAACATCTGGAGGTCAAAGGGTGTTCCATAGGCAAACAGACTATCGAGATAGACGTAGGCGGTACACTCATCGCTCTACGAGCGGAAGAGGCGGAAAAAATCGAAGTCGAAAAGACATCAGAGAAAGAAGAGTGCGCACATTAGACGAAAAGCCCTCTTCTCTACGGGTTGTGTGCCGTTTCGAGTGATCTTTACCGAAGATGATCCGATAAATATTTGAACGAAGGAGTTTACGTGTCAAACAAAATAGTTACTTTAGGTAGCACGTTTTTGATAATGACTACCATTATATGTGCAAACCCGATGGATAATAATGCGACGACATACGAACAAGAGCCCCACCTTACCGCACCGCGAAGCGTGCGCGACATTTTGGGAGAGAACAATCCCGTCGAGCACATGCGCGGACAGTTGCGCATCGGCTATATTACACAGCGATACGACGCTTCACCTACCCTCGACGCATACGGTGCGGGCGGTCATATCCATTTCGATACGAAATCTTACTACGGATTTCACCTCGGCATCAGCGCTTACGGAGTACTCGACTTGGCTTTCGATAGCGACGATACCTTCAAGCATCCCGACTTCTTCGATGAAGAAAAAGAGAGTTTCGCCGTTTTGAGCGAACTCTATCTCGACTACGATACGGGCGATGCCTTTACGATGCGCTTGGGAAAGCAAACCTTCGATTCGCCGCACGCCGACAGCGACGACATACGGATGATGCCCAACTATTTCGAAGCCTATACGATGCGCTATACGGCATCTTCCGACGTTACGCTGCAAGCGGGATGGATCCGCAAAATGGCGGGCTGGGAAAACGGTATCGACGCATCGCGATTCGAAAAGATTTCCGAAGTCCTCGAAACGTCCGCGGATACCGACGGTGTCTTTTTTCTCTCCGCTTCTTACGAAGCCGAAAAGCATTTCGATGTGCAAGCGTGGTATTATCGCTTCGACGATATCGCCGATGTCGTCTATATCGAAGCAAGCTATCACGCTTTTCTCGCCGAAAAAACCGAACTGATACTCGGTGTGCAGTGGGAC
>JALVPA010000021.1 GCA_027026055.1 Campylobacteraceae bacterium
TCTGGTCGTCTCCGACAAAGAGACAGCACTTATCGATGTGGAGGATTTGATCGTCGTCGATACGCCCGATGCGTTGCTTGTCGCTCGCAAAGGAAGCTCGCAAAAGGTTAAGGACGCGGTCGAACGGTTGAAAAAGGAGGGATCGCCTCTGGTTGATGTACATACCACGGGGTATCGTCCGTGGGGCACCTATACGGTGTTGGACGAAAGCGACGGCTACAAGATCAAGCGTATCGAAGTCAAACCCGGCAAACGCCTGAGCTTGCAAAAACACTACCATCGCAACGAACATTGGGTGGTGCTCAGCGGCAGCGCGACGGTGACGGTGGGCGAAAAGACCTACATCGTCAACCCGAACGAATCGACCTACATCAAAGCGGGAGAGGTGCATCGATTGGAAAACCGCGGCAAACTGCCGCTTGTTATCATCGAGGTACAGGTAGGCGAATATACGGGAGAAGACGATATCGTGCGGTTGGACGACGATTATACGAGAGTGTGATGAAAAAAGTGTTGATTGTATTCGGTACGAGACCGGAAGCGATAAAGATGGCGCCGGTTGTGCAGGCATTGAAAAGAGAAAGTACCTTCGAGACGCGAGTGTGTGTGACATCGCAACACAAAGAGATGCTTGAGCAAGTATTGGATCTTTTCGAACTGGAACCCGACTATGACTTGAATGTGATGAAACCGAATCAGGATTTGTACGATATCACCGCCGGTGTGTTACTTGGGATGAAAAGTGTTTTGGAGACGTTTCATCCCGATATCGTTTTGGTACATGGCGATACGACGACTACCGCCGCGGCAAGTCTTGCGGCATTTTACAAAAAGATCGAAGTGGGACATGTCGAAGCGGGATTGAGAACGGACGATATCTATAGCCCGTGGCCGGAAGAGGCAAACAGACGGCTAACGGGAGTGTTGGCGACATATCATTTCGCACCGACACATACCGCCAAAGAAAATCTGCTTAAAGAAAACAAAAAAGAAGATCGTATTGTCGTTACGGGAAATACGGTGATCGATGCACTGTTTTGGGTTTTGGACAAAATAACACAAAATTCGACATTACGAAAAGATATCGTACAAAAGATCGAAAAAGCGATAAGCAACGATAGTTTTTCCGTTGAAGCGTCGCGTTTTGTCTTGGTCACTGCACATAGAAGAGAGAGTTTCGGGGAAGGGTTCGTCAATATCTGCAACGCGCTCAAAGCCATTGCGATACGAAATCCCGATTTGCATATCGTCTATCCCGTGCATCTTAACCCGAATGTCAAAGAACCGGTGAGTGATATATTGGGAGAAGTCGAAAATATCCATTTGATTGAGCCTTTGCGTTACGAAGCGTTTGTCTATATAATGAGCAAAGCTTATATCGTCATAACCGATAGTGGTGGTATCCAAGAGGAAGCGCCGAGCCTCGGTAAACCGGTTTTGGTACTAAGAAATATTACGGAACGCCCCGAAGCACTCCGAGAGAGAACGGTCAAACTGGTAGGAACCGATTCTCAAACTATTGTCAAAGAGATGCAAAGATTGCTCGATGACAAAGGTGCGTACCGTACGATGAGCAAAGCGCATAATCCGTATGGAGACGGGAGAGCGAGTGAGAAGATAGTAGAGTTTATAAAAGAGAAAATAGTTTGTTGTTCATAAATATAAAATCGAAAATCTTACGGGACTTATTCAAAGTCTTATCGGGTAATATTATTGCGCAGGGGATTGGTTTTTTAACAACAATAATAATATCAAGAGATTTAGGCCCTCAGCAGTATGGTATCTTTTCTTTGCTTTTGGCCATTTTTACTATAGCTGTACAAATATCTGATTTTGGGATTTCTACTTCTTATGTAAAATATGTAAGTAAAAATATTTCAAAATCTAAAGAGATATTTTTTACTGTGTTTATAAGCAAAATAGGTCTTTCTTTGATTACCGGGTTGGCTTTTTTTGTAATGTCGGAATACATATCATTTTTTTTCTTTCAAACAAAAGATTATGCGCAGGTATTGCAATTTATTAGTATGGCTATTATGTTTCATGCTTTTTTTAGTGTAATTGTAGCACATTATCAAGCCAAACAACAGTTTACATGGTTTGCTTTTTTGAATATATCTCACAATTTATTAAAATTATTGACAGTGTTGTTTATTTCGTTTGTTTTTGTTTATGAAAAGCATTTAACATACTTTATTTATGTGTATGCATATGTATTTATATATCTTTTAATGGTAATGACCGGGAAAATGGCGAAGCCAAGGGGTACCAGTATAATATTGTATAACCAAAAATTTAGCATATACTTTCAGTACAACATGTAATCCCTTAGTTTGGGCAGGTAATACATCTGTAGTGATATGTCAATATAAAAGTCTCCATACATATACAGTATAACCTACTATTAAATAATTATTCATTT
>JALVPA010000022.1 GCA_027026055.1 Campylobacteraceae bacterium
TCCGACTCCGAAGCTCTCGGAACCGAAAGCTTTAGCTTCGGCTTGATGTGAAACTGAAAAAAAAGGCATTTTACGGGGCTGAAGCCGCCGATTCCAAAGTGTTGGAACCGAAAGCTTTAGCTTCGGAAAAAGGTTGAATTTGCAAAAAAACGTACAGCGGGGCTGAAGCTTCCGATTCCAAAAGTGTTAAAGCCTCAGATACCGGGAAGCTTCTGCTCGGGTATGTCGGAGCGGTGACTAATAGGCTTTTTACATACTTTGGGATATGATATAATTATCAATACCGAAAACGGAAGGGTGGTATGAGCGTAAAAATGAAAATTTATCTGGCGATTGTCGTTTCGATGGCGATTTTAGTCGGGTGCGGAAAGAACGAAGAGGTAACGGAGTTTAACAAATCCGCATCGTATTGGTACGAGCATATTGCCGAGAGTATCGCGTCGAACAACCTCGAAAAAGCGGACGAGTATTATATCTCGCTCAAAAGCGAACATATGCTTTCGCCTTTGATGCCGACGGCGATTTTAATGTTGGCGCAAGCGCATATGCAAGAAGAAGAATATCTGCTTGCGGGATACTATCTCGACGAATTCGCTAAACGTTACGCGGACGAGAGTAATTACGACTATGTGGCGTATATGAAGCTCAAAGCGGCGTTTTTGGGGATAAAAGACGCTTATAAAGATCAGAAACTGATTCTCGATACGATTGCGGACGCTCAAAAGTATCTCTATCGTTATCCCGGATCGCGTTATGTGCCGCTCGTTAACGCGATGTTGATACGCTTACATATGACGCAATACCTGCTCAACGAAAATATCGCCGCGCTTTACGAACGGATCGACAAGCCCGAAGCGGCGAAAATTTATCGCGAAAAGAATGCGAAGTCGATCGTCAACATGGACGATATCACGCCGCCGGAAAAAGGTATCGCGGGTAAGATATTCGACTAAAGCCCGGATCTTGTCGGAATGAAAAGTTAAAAGTTAAAAATTAAAAAACTGTTTACTTCTATAGACTATACTTTCATATTTGCAAAAACATTAACTTTTAATTTTCAAACAACCTAAAGGATATTCCATGCAACTGAGCGATTATGACGATTTTCCGAGCGTGTTGCCCGTTATCGGGGAGGACGAACTCTTTTTATATCCGTTTATGATTAGCCCGATTTTTCTGAGTAGCCAAAAAGATATCGACGCTGTTACCGAAGCGATGGAAAACAACTCGTTGGTATTTATAGCGACGGTTCGTCCCGGCAAGGAAGGGAGTCGAGAGATCGAGGATCTTTATCAATACGGCGTTATCGGCTCGATTATGCGAAAAGTACATATCCCCGACGGAAGGGTCAAAATCCTGTTTCAAGGATTGGCACGCGGGAAAATTCTCGAAAAGGTCGACGACGAAGTCAACAAGGCGCTCGTCGACGTCGTGGAAGCGGAGCCGTACGAAAAGTTACGCGTCAATGCGTTGATGGATATACTCAGAGATAAAATCAAAAGCCTTTCGTCGCTGAGTTCCAACCTTCCTTCGGATTTGATACGCACCATAGAGGAAAACGACGAGCCCCAGCGTATTGCCGATCTTGTCTCATCTATGCTCAAACTTGATAAAGAGACCGCCTATCGTATCTATACCGAGTCCAACATCGAAAAACGCTTGCTTGATCTCATAGAGGTGGTAACCGCTGAGATCGAAGCGGCGAAAATCGAACGAGAGATCCGTTCGAAAGTGCACAACAAAATCGAACAGACGAACAAAGAGTATTTTCTCAAAGAGCAGCTCAAAGAGATCCAGCAAGAGCTGGGTATGGATACGCAAAGAGAAGAGGAGATAGCGGCGTTTCGCGAAAAACTCGAATCGCTAAAACCGCACCTTAGCGAAGAGGCATACAAAGAGATATCCAAGCAGATTGAGCGATTGGCGCGTATGCATCCCGATTCCGCCGATGCGAACGTGTTGCAAAGTTATTTGGAGTGGGTGCTGGAGATTCCTTTCGGAAAAGAGAGCAAAAAAAATCTCTCCATCGAAGATGTCGCCAGAGAACTCGACAAAGATCACTATTCGCTCGAAAAACCCAAAGAGCGCATCGTAGAATATTTTTCCGTCAGAGAGTTGGCGATGCTTCGCGGTCTCTCTCAGAAAGAGACGAGCGGTGCCATCTTGTGTTTTGCGGGACCTCCGGGGGTGGGGAAGACCTCTTTGGCAAACTCTATCGCACATGCGCTTGGACGTCCGCTTGTGCGTATCGCATTAGGAGGGCTCGAAGATGTGAACGAGCTTCGCGGTCATAGACGTACTTACGTAGGGGCGATGCCCGGTCGTATTGTGCAAGGTCTGATAGAAGCCAAAACGATGGATCCCGTCATGGTACTCGACGAGATAGACAAGGTGGGACGTAGCATGAGAGGCGATCCGACCGCAGCGCTTTTGGAGATACTCGATCCCGAGCAAAACGCCAATTATCGCGATTATTATTTGAACTTTCATATCGATTTGAGCAAAGTGGTCTTTATCGCGACGGCAAACGATATTGGGCGTATTCCCGCACCCTTGCGAGACAGAATGGAGTTTATCTTTGTTAACTCCTACACGCCGAACGAAAAATTTGAGATTGCTAAACGCTATCTCATCCCGCAAGAGCTTAAAAAGCATGCGCTCAAACCGCATGAGTTTCATATTTCAAACAAAGCGTTGCGTATAGTGATAGACGAATATACAAGAGAAGCGGGAGTGCGAAACCTTCGGCGTCGTATCGCGCAACTGATGCGCAAAGCGGCGCGTATCTTACTTGAAAATCCCGAGAAAAAAACGGTTCGTGTCACCAAGAAAAATTTGGAGCAGTTTGTCGATAAAAAGATCTTTGAGTTCTCCGTCGTTGATAAAAAACCGCAGGTTGGGGTCGTATCGGGATTGGCATGGACGGCTGTAGGCGGAGACGTGCTTACGATCGAAGCGATAAAAATCAAAGGCAAAGGAGCGCTTCAACTGACCGGAAGTCTTGGAGATGTGATGAAAGAGTCGGTACGTATAGCGCACTCGGTGGTAAAGATACTTATCGATCAGCGCAAGTTGCCGATAAATGAAGATTCCATTCCAAAAACGTATAAAGAGAAAGAAGAAGGCGTCAAACTTGATCCGAGCGAAGTCTACAAGCGGTACGATTTGCATATTCACGTACCGGAAGGCGCGACACCGAAAGACGGCCCGAGTGCCGGTATCACGATGGTAACCGCCATCGCTTCGATTCTCAGCGACATCAAAGTCGACAATAAGGTGGCGATGACGGGCGAGGTGACGTTGACCGGCAAGGTGCTACCGATAGGCGGTCTGAAAGAAAAACTGATAGCAGCCTATAAAGCGGGGGTGACGAAGGCACTCATTCCGCAAAAGAACTACGAGCGAGACATGGACGAAATCCCGGACGAGGTCAAAGAACATCTCAAAATTATCGGAGTCTCCAATGTTGAGGAGGTATTGAAAGAAGCGTTACTTCGATAGAATGCTGTTTTTCATACCAAAAAGAAAGAATCGGGTTTTGTAAAAAGGGAGCTTTTTTAAGCTCCGGAAGACCATTGGTCGAGTTTTTCAAAGAGCATCTCTTCTTTGATGGGTTTGCGCAGAAAGTCATTCGCACCGTTGTCGTACACTTCGGTTTTTCGCGTATCGTCTGTGGAGAGGACAATAACCGGAATGTGCGAATTGGACATGTCGGCACGAAAAATTTTGAGAAACTCGATGCCGTCGACGATAGGCATCATGATATCGAGCAAGATAAGGTTGATCGAAGGATCGTTTTTCAGTCTATCGAGTGCGTCCGAACCGTTTTCCGCCTCGACGATTTCGCTCACCCCGGGGTACTTTTTCAGAAGCGTTTTGAGCAACATTCTGTTGATCATGTCGTCGTCGACTATCAAAACTTTCAATGCCATGCTATTTATCCTCTATGTGAACTTATGCGTAGCGCTATCTCTTCTTTGCTCTCCGCATCGGTGATGACGGCGACACTTTCGGGTATATCGATACTTTCTATTAGTGTCGCATCGGTCAACACGATATCGTAAGCACCGCTTTTCAGTTTCTCTTCAAGTGTGCCTACGTTACTAATAATGTCGTAATCATATCCTAAGTTATCCAGAATTTTGGTAAAAATCTTTTGTTCCAACGGAATTTTTTTCGCCACGAGAATTTTTTCTTGCGGCTTGATCGTTATTTGTTCCACCGTTGCGGTAGTCGTATTGGGATCTAAAGATTTTTTCTTCTCTTCTTTGGACGCATTCGATCTTTTCGTATCGTTTTTTTCCTCTTCCAACGTTACTTGTTTGGCTTTGTCCGCCAAAAACTTGTTTAGGATATAGAGCAATTCCGCCGTTTCGATCGGTTTGGTGATGTATTCGTCCATTCCTTCGGAGAGGAAGCGCTCTCTATCGCCTTTGAGAGCATTTGCGGTCAAAGCGACGATAGGTACGTGCGGCACCTCCTCGTCTTCCTCGTAATCGAGGATTTCGTGTGTCGCTTCGATACCGTCCATAACCGGCATCTGAATATCCATAAAGATGAGATCATAATCGTTGTTTCTACGTTTTTCGAAAGCTTCGAGACCGTTGTTGGCGATATCGACGGTGATACCGTGATCTTCGAGAACGCGTCGGATCAGTTTTTGGTTGATGATGTTGTCTTCGGTGACCAATACTTTCGCATCGAAATGCGTCGCTTGTTTTTGTACCGTTTTTTCCGCCAGTTCGGGTGTCGTTTTGGCGGTATTGATAAGAACGTTACGCACTTTCGTCACCGTAACAGGTTTGAAGATGACGTTGTCTTGGGGGATACCGAGCTCTTCGATTTTATTACGACTGGTGATATTGGCGATGGCGATTACTTTCGATTTGTCAATATTGCGCAACGCGTCGATAATATTCTGTTTCGCTTTGTCGATATCTATCCAGTAGTTTTTGCAGATATTTTTGTCGTCGAGTTCCTTCAGTTCGGAGACGGATTCGAAGAACTTCACGTCCGGACCGAAATAGTCGAAGTAATTGTTAAGATAGTTGTCGAGTACGGTGGGAATCTCTTGCTGATATTTGCCAAGTGTCAGTTCCTCGAAAGCATGGTAGTAGTTGGTCTCTGCGGTCGCGACCTCTTCGAGCGGCAAGGTAAAGAAGAAGGTCGTACCCTGATCTTTGGCGCTTTTGAGATCGAGTTTTCCCCCCATCAGTTCGACGAATTGGCTGGAGATGGTCAGACCGAGACCCGTACCGCCGTATTTGCGCGTAACGGAGACATCGGCTTGCGAGAAGGCGTCGAAAATACGCTCTTGTTGGTCTTTGGTCATACCGATACCGTTGTCTTGGATAGAGAACTTAATACGTGCGATGTTGTCTTCCGTAAGCTCTTCTTTTTCGATTTTGAGGTTAATCATACCGCCGTAGCTCGTAAATTTGATGGCGTTGCTGAGGAGGTTGATGAGTACCTCTTTGATCTTGGTCGGATCCCCTTTGAGTTTCGGATTGATGGTGGGATCCATGTAGAAGTTGAGGTCGATGTTTTTCTCGGCGGCGGCGACGGCGTAAGTTTCGACCGCACTTTCGAACTCTTCGTAAGCGTCGAAAACGATATTTTCGATTTCGATTTTGTTGCTCTCGATTTTGGAGAGGTCGAGAATGTTGTTGATAATGCTAAGAAGGTTTTCCGAACTCTTTTCGATAATACTCAAAAATTCGCGTTGTTCGTCGTTAAGCTCGGTATTTTTGAGAATTTCTGTAAATCCGACGATACCGTTGAGCGGTGTACGAATTTCATGTGACATATTTGCCAAGAAGAGCGATTTCGCTTCGTTGGCTTGAAGTGCGGCGAGCTTGTCTTCTTTGGCCGTTTCGACGAGCGTTTCGAGGAAACGGTAGGCCTCTTTGGTTCCTTCGTGGGTATCCAAATCGATATTTTGTATATGGGACATATCCGCTGCCAACGCTTTGTCGCTCTCTTTCATGTCTTCGACCGCTTTGTTCAAAACGTCTTCAAGCTCGTTAATGTTTCTGGTCATATCGCGCGTCGTGGTATACCCGAGGTATGCCAATAATATACTCAATAGCAAGATGGCCGCCGAAATAGCCAACAGCGTCAACTGCTTTTGGACGAAGATGTCACTCTTTTTCCATAAAAGATTGGAGACGATGATTTCCAACTTGGCATAGATGGTGATTTTTTGGGTTTGAAGCGAGAACCAATCCATCGGATCTTCGGCATAATCTCCGTTGTCGACGTCGGTTTGGATTGCCGAAGAGGTTTCGGCGAGTTCTTGCATCAACTTGATGTTTTTGGGATTTTTGAGTACTTTCGCCAATGCCGCTTTGAGCTCGGGATCGGTCACCTCTTCGAGGTCGAAGATGTTCGCTTTGGTTCGGAAATAATCCCATAGTCCTATTTCTTCGAAGGACATCGAGCGTTTTTTGGTCATATAGTAGGCGACAAAACCGCGTTCCAAGCCGCTGTTTTCTTTAACGACGTAGAGTTTCGTCAATGTAGAGATAAGCGACGAAATTTCCGTATCGAGAGCAAAACGATTGATCTGAAAGAGATTGTTCAAAAGCGGTACCGAGACATTGTCTCTATAACCCTCGAAATAGACTTTTTCGAAAGGTATTTTCGGATTGTCCGCCTCTTTACGGATGAGAGGTAGTTTAGCCAGTTTTGCCAACATCGATAGGTATTTTTCTTCATCGAAATTGGTTTCCACGCCGACAAGATCGCCGATAAAAGGTAATAGGGTTTGCGGTTTGACGACCAAATGTTGTCTCGTCTTCGCCAACGTGGCATCGGTTTGCACACGCTGTTTTTTCAGCAGATTGCCGAACTCTTTACGGTCCGTACCGATATAAAGCGCCGTCAAGTCGCGCTCTTTTCCGAGTTCTCCCAAGCTTTTGCTGATATAGGCGTTGTTGTTCAACGCCGTTTTAAGAGAGCGCGCTTTTTCGTAATTGAGATAAGAGGTAACGAAAAAGTACCCCGAGAGTATCAGGAGCAATATGATAGGCAGAAGGGCGATTAGCTTAAGTCTGTTTCGTATGGTCATGCTCTGATCCTTTTATTTGTTTGAGATGATTTTCATTTGGTTTTCCAGCGAGAGGAAATGCCCCCAATAGTTTCGTACCAACTCGGGTACGCGCTCTATATCTTCGTTGAATTGAATTTCGTAGAGCGTATTGGCAAGCGGAGTGATACGAAGGTTACTCGAAGTTCCCTTCAACAGGTGACCGATCTTTTGGACGGTTTCCAGATCGCCTTTTTGATACGCTTCGATCATCTTTTTCGTCTCTTCGTGCGCCTGCATGATAAAGTCGTGAACAAACTCTTCGATTAAATCGACCGGAAGATTGAGGTCATTTGCCGCCTCTTCAAGACTAAAGTCGAAACGTATCGGTTCGACGTCGCT
>JALVPA010000023.1:0-5807 GCA_027026055.1 Campylobacteraceae bacterium
GGATGCACTACCGTTTAAAGATATTTATCTGCACGCCTTGGTCAAAGACGAACACGGCAACAAAATGTCGAAATCGCGCGGCAATGTCATCGATCCGCTGGTAATGATCGAAAAGTACTCCGCCGATGCTTTGCGCTTTACCCTGGCGGTGCTGGCGGTACAAGGACGCGACATCAAACTGAGCGAAGAGAAGCTGGAGCAGAGCCGCAACTTTACCAACAAGCTCTACAACGCCGCCAATTATCTGCTGCTCAACGCCGATCGCTTTGAAGATCTCGATGCGACAAAGATCGAAACGCCGCTTGGGCGCTATATGCTCGGCCGCTTCAACGCGGCGGTTCGCGAGACGCGCCGCTATATGGATCAGTATCGCTTCAACGACGCCGCAACGGTACTTTATCGCTTCTTGTGGGGCGAGTTTTGCGACTGGGGGATCGAGCTGAGCAAAGCGAGCAAAGAGAGTGTGGCGGAGCTTGGAGCGATCTTCAAGGCTTCGATGCGACTTTTGCATCCTTTTATGCCCTTTATCACCGAGTATCTCTATCAACGACTTAGCGGCACGACACTTGAAGAGGGTGAATCGATCATGGTCCTGCCCTACCCCGAAGCGCACGAAGTCGACAACGAGATCGTCAAGCAGTTCGAACTGGCGATTGAAGCAATCGTCTCGCTCAGACGCTGCAAAACGCTTATCGATAAAGCCAACCAACGCATCGACAAAGCCGCCGTCAAATTCGACACGGATGTAGATACGGAGCTACTCAAACCCTTTATCGAAAAGCTCGCAAAGGTTGACGTGGTTAGCTTCGTCGATGAGAAACTGCCTCACTGCGTCACCGACGTTTCGGATCGGCTCGAGTCGATGATCTCGATCGAAGATATCGATCTTTCGCCGATGATTGCCAAACTCGAAAAGCAACAAGCCAAACTCGAAAAAGAGATCGCCAAACTGGAAGGAATGCTAAGCAACGAAAAATTCGTCTCTAACGCCCCCGAACAAGTCATCGCGCAAAACCGTCTAGCGCTTGAAGAGGCAAAGGAGAAGCTTGCAAAAATCGAAGCGGAACTTAAAGGACTCGGCGCATGAGCGATGCACAAACGGCATTCGAGCATATCAGACGCGGCGAGTACGCCCACGCGGCGCAGATCCTAAAGCCGTTGGCGGAAGCCAAAGACCCCGTAGCGCTTTACTATCTCGGATTTCTCTATTTTCGAGGTCTCGGCGGCTTGGAGAGAGACAGCAAAAAAGCGTTCGAACTCTACCTTGAAGCGGCGATACGCGAAGTACCGTTGGCGCAATTCGAAGTGGCGCTCATGCTCGAAAACGGCGACGGCTGCGAACGCAACTACTCCGAAGCCGCCTTTTGGTACGAAGAGGCCGCCAAACGCGGCAATATCGAAGCCTACAACAACCTCGGCGCACTCTATCGCGAAGGACTCGGCGTCATACAGGATTACAAAAAAGCTTTTATCCTTTTCAAAAAGGCCGCCGAGGCGGGCAATCCGCAAGCGCAGTTCAATCTTGGCGCGCTTTACGATTTGGGACTCGGCTGCGAAGAGGACAAAGAGCAAGCGATCGCGTGGTGTCGCAAAGCCGCTTTTCAAGGACACGAAAAAGCCAAAAACATCATCAACCGCCTCCAACAAGAAGGCAAAATCGTCTTTTAGAACATGCCGGTTTTTGCGGCGAGATAGATGCCTTCGAACACTTCTTTGGAGACGGGTTTACCCGTCCAATATCCCTGTATATGAAGCCTATCGTCTATCTCTTTCAATCGTTCAAACTGTTTTTCGCGTTCCACTCCTTCCACGATGATACGATAGTTCAATTCGCGCGCCATTTTAACAATTGTTTTTAACAAAAGATCATCTTTGGGGTTTTCTATTTCGTCAATGAACGTTTTGTCCACTTTTAACGTGGAAAAAGAAAGTTTATGGAGATAAGCCAGTGAAGAGTAACCCGTCCCGAAATCGTCTATAAAACACTCGATACCCTCTTTTCGTAAACGCCCGATAACAACTTCGGTGATATCGTAGTTTTTCAAAAGTGTTGTTTCCGTAATCTCCAATTTGATTTCGGAAGGTGACACATCGTATCTCTCCAATAGTGAAAAAAAACGTTTGAGAAATCCCTTATAAAGCATCTGTTTCGCATCGATATTGATCGATACGTAGGGCAATCGCCATATACCTTTGCGTTTCCATTCGGCTATCGTTTCGCATGTTTGTTCCAATATTTCCCAGCCTATATCGGCCACAATACCCAGTTCGTACGCTTCGCACAAAAATTCTTCGGCACGCACCACGGTACCGTCCGGCAAATACCATCTTGCCAATACTTCCGCCCCTACGATTTCTTTCTCTTTCACCGAGACGATAGGCTGAAAATAGCCTTTGAATCGTTTGGAACGCAGGGCATCGGAAAGCTTCTGCTGCAACGCAAAGCTTTTTTGTCTATAACTGTCCCATTTCATATTGTAATAAGAGATTGATTCGCTACGTGATCGTTTCGCTTGATACATCGAAACATCCGCAAAACGCAAAATTTCGTCGATATCGTCGTTACCCGGTTCTATGATAACAACGCCGATACTCGTACGCATATACAGATCGATTTCGTCTATTTCGAACGGATGTTCGAAAACACGATGTATCTCGTTAGCTTTCTTTTGGGACAAAAACACAGCATCATCACGCTCCGTAGAAAGACAACCTAAAAATATGACAAATTCATCGCCGCCAAGCCTGGCAAATTCCATAGTGTTTTCTTTTTTGAACTTCCTTAATCGTTCCGCTATCGCTTTGAGCAGTTTGTCTCCGAATTCGTGTCCGAGCGTATCGTTGACGCTTTTAAAACCGTTTAGATCTAAGTAAAACAATACGCTATAATGGTTCTCATGTCTTTTGTCCTCGAATATTTTACGCAAATACGTTACGAACCCGTGACGATTTTTCAATCCCGTAAGAGAATCGTGAGAGGCCAAAAAATTTAATCTCTCCAAAGCATTGTGTTCTTTACTCTTATCTTCGATAATACCGATACCGCCCGTCACAATGCCGTTATCGTCGTAAACGGGCAATATTTTCACATCGATCCAGAAATCGATGCCTTTCATCGAACGATACGAACCGATATAATGTTGCAATCCTTCTTTCAAAGCTTTTTCACAATACTCGGCAACCGTATGATCGGGAAGATTTTTAAGTGATTTACCGGTAATCTCCTCACAAGTGAGTTTGAACATCTCCAAAAAAAACTTGTTGCAATCTATAATCACCAACGAAGGATCGAACGAAAAAATGCCAATAGGCGCTTCGTCGTAAAAATAACGAAGTTTTTTTTGTTGTTGTGCCAGACGCTTTTGCACATCGACAAGTTGCTTGTGTTGTTTTTTCAGCATATCGCTTTGTTTGGCGATATAACCCAACAAACTCATTTTGAGCAAAAAATAAAAAACCAACAATCCGCTAAATATCCACGCATACATATCTTTATGTGCCATAAGCAAAGAGACGACAAGTGAAAAAATAACGATAGCAAGATAGAAACGCATTACTTTCAAATCGGGAAAAAGTGAACTCATTGCACCCGAGGAAAAGCCCAACGCCAACGTGATCATAAAAAGCGTTTCGTACCGATCGGCATGTGTTACCACCAGAAAAAAGAGCACCGGAAAGTGCAATACGGTCACCACCGTCATGAAAACGAAGATGCGATACCATGTGCGCACACTAAAGAGGGTTCTTACACGTTCGTAAACAAACGCCAACCCCAATCGTACCGCCGCAACGACACTTATCGAAATACTCCATATTTCCAAAGCATGACCGACGCAATCGCGCAATACGTAAGTAATGACCGCCACAACCAAAATCAGCCCGACAAGCGAACGTTTCGAAAGATAAAAAAGTTGTGTCGTCTTCGTTTGAAGCTCCGCCTCCTTTTCCGCCGTTTCATCGATATTTCTATGCACGGACGATACTCCCTTTCCTTTTTACTACTTACAATTTAATCATATTGACGTATAATACCATATTCTCACCATGACTATAACTACGCAAAAAGGAAAGAAATGAATTTTACAGTCACTACCTCTTCCGTACACGAAATAGAATCTGACCTTGAAATCGTTTTCGTTGTCGACGAAAACATTGATCATCCGTTTGTCAAAGAAAAAAAGATTTTGAAACAATACGGTTTTAACGCAACGCAAGAAGAAATTTGCTTCCTCCCCGAACACGGCAAACTCTATGTCGGCGCCGCTTCGCTCAAAAGCGAGGCTTTGCGTCCCGCGGCAGCGGCTGCCATGCGTACGCTTCTGGGGAAAAAAGGCTATAAACGTATCAAAGTCGCGCTCTATCTCAGTCACCCGCGTTGTACCGCCTCCTTACGCGCAATGTGCGAAGGGTTGCTTTTAGGGGCGTACAGTTTCGACAAGTACAAAAGCAAAAAGAGCAAATCCCCGGTCAAAGAGATTGTTGTGTCATTGGAGGGCTATGAAAGCCACGAAATCGGACACGAAGCGGCGCTTCGTGCGATCCATAAAGCCGAAATCGTCGCCGATGCGACCAACTTTGCACGCAATATCGTCAATACCCCGCCTGACGATTTTTATCCCGAAACGATGGCGAAAAAGGCAAAAAAACTTGCCAAAAAATTGGGTCTGGAATGCACCGTACTCGATGCCAAAGCGCTCAAAAAAGAGAAAATGCGCGCCATGCTCGCCGTAGGACGCGCGTCGCGTCACGAGCCCAAACTGGTACATCTGGCGTACAAACCGAAAAACCCCAAAGCGACCGTCGCATTGGTGGGCAAGGGTCTCACTTACGATTCGGGGGGGCTAAGCCTTAAACCGGGCGACTTTATGGTGACGATGAAAGCGGACAAAAGCGGCTCCGCAGCCGTCATCGGTATCATGAAAGCGGTCGCCGAGCTCGGTCTTGATATCGAAGTGCACGGCTTTATGGGTATGGTCGAAAACATGATCGGCGGCGACGCATACAAACCCGACGACGTGCTCAAAGCCAAAAATGGAAAAACGATCGAGGTGCGCAATACCGACGCCGAAGGACGCTTGGTGCTTGCCGACGTGCTTTGTTATGCCCAGCAAGAGGTCAAAGCCGACTATCTGATCGATTTCGCCACCTTGACGGGCGCGTGCGTCGTCGGTGTGGGACAATATACCTCCGGTGTCATGGGATTTGACGAAACACTCAAATCGGAGATGAAACGTCACGCGAAGATCGCCGGCGAGTTGGTCACTCCGCTCGATTTCAACGATCATCTCAAAAAGACGCTTAAAAGCACCATCGCCGATATAAGCAATATCTCCAACACCCGTTACGGCGGCGCTATCACGGCGGGACTCTTTTTGAGCGAATTTATCGACGACGATCACCGCGACAAATGGTTGCATGTCGATATCGCGGGACCCGCCTTCGTCGAGCACGCATGGGGAGAAAACCCTGCAGGCGCATCGGGTGCCGGGGTACGTATGACCGTGCGTATGCTCGAAAGCGTTGCCGGAGCGAAAACACACTAAAAGTACCGAAGGTACCGAGTGACCTCGAACTTCCTTTTAGCGCTCCGTGCGGAGCCACGCCTCCAGATCCTCTTTCAAATGAACGGCGTTGTCACTTCTTAAATAACATACTTTTCCGTCTTTGCAAACCAATGCCGTCAACGGTTTCCAAAAACGCCATGCCGTACCGTACGTAACGGCGCCTTTTTTGCGTGCACGCCACGGTACCGTATCGACATGTGAAATCCGCGACTTTTCAATGACCCCAATGCGATTGCCTATAAC
>JALVPA010000023.1:5817-7338 GCA_027026055.1 Campylobacteraceae bacterium
GCACAAAAGAAGATAGATCGTAAAAAGCCAAACGAGATAACCAAAAACGTCTCCAATCGTCACGAAATAGCCGTACGGAACATCGATCGTCATGAGCCAACGCGGATCGCCCGTCAACCACTTGGGAAGAAGATATTTTAGCCATTCGTACGTAACGGAAGCAATCAGAGTCGTCACTATAAAAACCGCAAATCCTGTAAATCGGCTACTTAAACGCCGCTGAAAAACGACATCCCGCTGCGTATAAAGAATACCGCGACGGCGTAACTGCCACCGCCCGAGAAAGATATAAACCGCTACAAACAACAGTAGCGAAAGCAACGACAACAACGGCATCTCCATCGGGAAAAAGTAATACTCCCGTTGGACATATTTATAGCGATTTTCCGGACGAAATGTATCCGAGACGGTTTTTTGAAACTTTTCCGGTGTAATCGATTTGAAAATATCATAGGATGTTTTGTCCGTAATGTTGTGCTCTTTACGCAGATAATCGGCCGTCTCGACAAGCGCCATCAAAGTATCGCTATCGTGCTCTACAGATTGGTAATAACGTTTTTCATACTGTTTCATAGCTTTTTCGATACGTCCGAATCCGATTCCCTTTCTATCCTCGGCTATCATCTTTTCGGCTTCGAGGATATTGTCCGACATTACATCGGCAAGCCCGTCAAAACCAATCAGCGCCGCACCCGCGCGTTTGTATGAAAAACCCACTTCGTTTACACTGTAGGTTTTGCCGTCTTTGTTTCTGAGTTTTTGTTGCAATCGCTGTGCCAACGAACGGGTATAGATATGTAAAATCAAATATTTTTTATAGTCGTCCAACACGTACTTTGCCCCGATGGAGGCGTAATTTTCGGGAGCGCCTTCGTAAAAACGCAAATAGGGCTTTCCGTTTATGATCGGCTTGTAGTGCGGTTCGACAACCTTTTGCGTACCGGTGACGAACACTTTCCCGAAACTCTTCTCAATCTCCCGCAGCATCTTGGAAGAATCGAAATTTCCGACAATCGCCAACTTCATATTTGCAGGATAATAATATGCTTTATAACGCGCCATCACCTCATCGAGGGTGAAACGTTTATTGTTCACCTGTGCACGATAGCTATCGGGTAGTTCTTTTTCTTTCGGCAAACCGAACTCTTCGACATAAAAATCCTCGGACGGGGGCGTGATAAAGTCGAAAATATGTTTCAATGCAAAAAGAAAACGATAATACCATCGCGGTTCTCCGATTTCCGTTTGGAGTGCTTTACGCTCGATTTCGAGATCTTCTTGCGTGACATTTTTATCGAATAACATTCGGGCGAAGAGCCTCGACAACCAATAGGACTTCTCCGCAGGAACGGTAGCCGTATATTCGGTCTCGTAACGTTTCGTATAACCGTTCACGTCGCTACCGCCCTCTTCTCTCATGTAGTCCAAATAGTCGTGATACGGCACGCGTCCGTCTCGAAACACGATATGCTCGACAAGATGGCTAATACCGTAATTATTGTCCGTTTCGTTGTCGTATCC
>JALVPA010000024.1:0-3263 GCA_027026055.1 Campylobacteraceae bacterium
TCTCGATCCGCGCCTTTGAAGAGAGCGGCGCGACGAAGTTGGCGCGCCCCGATAACTTCTGTATCGTGATGGATCACTACATCCCCGCCAAAGATATCGCTTCGGCGAACCAAGCCAAGATCAGCCGCGACTTTGCCGCGAAGCACGATCTGAAGTACTTTTTTGACGAGAAGGATATGGGGATCGAGCATGCGCTCTTGCCCGAAAAGGGACTTGTCGTACCCGGCGATGTGATCATCGGTGCCGATAGTCATACCTGTACGCACGGCGCGTTGGGCGCTTTTAGTACCGGTATGGGAAGTACCGATTTGGCGTTTGCGATGATCACCGGCGGCAACTGGTTCAAGGTGCCCGAAACGATCAAGGTGGTGCTCAAAGGCAAGCCCGGAAAGCATATCTACGGTAAAGATATCATCTTGGAGTTGATTCGCATCCTCGGAGTGGACGGCGCGCTCTACAAAGCGCTTGAATTTACGGGCGATAGCTTGCAATATCTCGGGATGGACGATCGCTTCAGTATGTGCAATATGGCGATCGAAGCGGGTGCGAAGTCGGGTATTATCGCGGTGGATGAGATCACGCAAGCCTACCTTGACGAACGCGCGAAGCTCAACGGCGGCTTACGTGCCGAGCCGAAGATACACTATAGTGACGACGATGCCACCTATGTGCAGACGATCGAAATCGATGTCGAAAATCTCTCTCCCGTCGTCGCCTATCCCTTCTTGCCGAGCAACGGCAAACCGATCGAGCAGGCGGTTGCGGACGATCTGAAGATCGATCAGGTGATGATCGGCAGTTGTACCAACGGACGTATCGAAGATTTGCGCATTGCCGCCGAGATCGTCAAAGGCAAACGCGTCGCCAAGCATACGCGCATGATCGTCACGCCCGCGACGCAACGGATCTTTATGCAAGCCGAAAAAGAGGGGCTCATCGATACGCTGATCGAAGCGGGTGCGGTGGTTAGCAACCCCACCTGCGGCGCATGTCTGGGCGGCTATATGGGTATCCTTGCCGACGGTGAGCGCTGCGTAGCGACCACCAACCGCAACTTCGTCGGACGCATGGGCGCGCGCACTTCGGAGATCTACCTTGCCAACTCCGCCGTCGCCGCCGCTAGCGCAATCGCGGGTAAGATCGTCGATCCGCGCGAACTTTAAAACCCTCCGTTGGGGTCAAACCCGAATCCTCCGCCAAAGTCGGGCGTACCAAAGCTTTGCGCGGCAAAATTCGGGTCGCTATAGCCCGCTTGTGCGCTGAGTGTGCGCAGTTGTAAAATATCGCTTTTAGGGTCAATCCCCTTAGGGCAGACCGCCGTGCATTCGCCGCATAGCGTGCAGTCCCACACCCCCTTTTGCTGAATGGCGTCGATGATGCTTCGATTGTCGGATTCTCTGGGATCGATCGCATAGCGATAGGCGCGTGTGAGCGCAAAGGGGCCCAAAAACGCCTCGTCCACCGCCAAGACGGGACATGCCGAATAGCAACTATCGCACAAGATGCAGTCGCTTTGGCGTTCCGTTTTGTGCGCGTCTTTGGGAGCAAGCACCGCTTCGCCGTAGTGATGAAGCACCGCCTCGCTGCGTTGGAGCGTCTGCAATGCTTGGCTTTTGTCCACCTTCAGATCACGCAAAAGCGGGTGAAAACGCAACGGTGCCACCACGTCACCGTCACATACCTTGTGCGCACAGGCTAACACCTCTTTGTCGTTGACACGCACGGCGCAGGTGCCGCAGACCGAAGCACGACAGCCCGCCGCAAAGGTGAGGGTAGTATCGTATTTCTCTTTGATCTCATAAAGTGCCGACAAGAGCGTTTGACCCTCGCTTACCTCGAAATGCTCTATCGTGCCGTTGCGTTCGATCTTAAGCGTTACCATCTGCCCCTCCTTGTTTCGCTTCGATGTGGTAGGCAAAGAGATCGTTGGTTTCGGGAAAATCCTCACGATAGTGTGCGCCGCGGCTCTCTTGACGCTTGAGTGCCGCATCGATCAGGAGTTCGGCAAGCAGCAAGGCGTTTTCAAACTCCAGATACTCTACCAACGCTTGGTTGTTTTGCAGGCTACTGTCACCCAAGTCGATCGCTTGCAACTTCTCTTTAAGATCGTTAAGCTTTATTTGTGCCGCTTTAAGCCCATCGGCGGAACGAATGATGCCCGCCTTTTCATAGAGCAGATCGCCGAGCTCTCGGCGTAGTGTATAGAGGTTTTCGCCTCCTTTGCGGTCGCAGATCTTTCGGATACGCTGCGTTAAAGCTTCTGCTCGATCGCTTATCGGCACAGAATTGTCGTACTCCTTGGCATAGGCTGCCGCCGCTTTGCCGGCAATCTCGCCAAAGACAACAATCTCTAACAAACTATTGCCCCCCAAACGATTGGCACCGTGGATATGCATATTGGCGCATTCGCCCGCGGCAAAAAGCCCTTCGCAGCCTTTCACCTCTGCCTTCAGTGTCGTTTCGATACCGCCCATCGTGTAGTGCACCACCGGTTTGATCGGTAGTAGCGCTTCGGTGGGATCGACCCCTTCGTGCAGGCGCGCTAACGCCATCTCTTGGGGCAAAAGCGCTTCGAGCTTCTCTTTGCCAAGGTGCCGCAGATCGAGATAGACCTTACCACCCGCTTGCATCTGCGCAAAGATTGCGCGCGCTACTTCGTCGCGCGGTGCCAACTCGTCCGTAAATCGTTCGCCCGCCTCATTGACCAGATAGCCCCCTTCGCCGCGCGCGCTTTCGCTGATAAGGATATTGGAACTATAAAGCCCTGTCGGGTGAAACTGCACAAACTCCGGATCGCTCAGTGTCGCTCCCGCACGGTACGCCGCTGCCAATCCATCACCCGTCGCGCCGTAGAGATTGGTGGTATGACCGTGATAGATCGCCCCAAAACCGCCCGTTGCCAAGACAATCGCTTTGGCATTTACGGCAACCACTTTGCCTTGGCGGATATCCCAGAAGTAGGCACGATGCGGCTCCAGCGCCAAGAGAAGATGCTCATTGAGAAACGTAACACCCGAATGCCACGCATGATCATAAAGGGTATGTAGGATCTTAAGCCCCGTATAGTCTTGCGCATAACAGGCGCGCGGTGCCGACGCGCCCCCCATACGCCGTTGCGCGATGCATTTTAGTGAAGGGTGAAGGGTGAAGGGTGAAGGGTTTTGGTTGGCATCGCTTTGCGATGCTTTTATGCGTGAAAAGGGTACGCCAAGGCGTTCCAGGCGCGCAATCGCTTCGGGCGCCAAACGACACATCGTTTCGAT
>JALVPA010000024.1:3273-7313 GCA_027026055.1 Campylobacteraceae bacterium
ATGAGGAATGTTGGTATGTGTTACACGATAACGCTTTTTGAGTATACGTTTTCATTTGTTTTTAACTCCAAGGGGTTCTAATCGTCAATTTCATTGGAATCTATCGACAACGCATTGCAAATACGCACTAGGAATGTTTCGGCAAATCGAAGCACTTCTTTAATTTCATCTTTTTCAGGCAAGAGGTAGTTTGGATTTGGATACCTGTCCTCTTTATAGTATTCGGTTGCCAGATGTAAATAGGTAATCTCCTCTTTCTCAAGCATCACAAATGTGTCGCTACAGAGCGTATAGAGATGAAAAAGATCGTGCGATTTCGGTATCTTACGATTTTCATAAGCAATGGTGGCTTTTAACGTTTTTTCTATCGCTTGCTGTAGGTCGCAACCGATACTGTCGGTATAGTGATCGGCGTCAAAAAGAATCTGTGCCGACTTGAGATCGTGATAAGCGATGCGTAGCCATTCGATCGCCGCCTGCTTATTCATAGAGTACTTGCCCCTTTTCGGCTATCTCTTTGCGGTAAAAATAGTCTTCTCTTTCGTTGAGTAGATCGCGATTGGCAACAATGAAGTCGAAACCGATACCGTAACGCTCAACCAGATCCTCCGTCGCTCTTCTTAGGGCGATCTTGAAGCCTCTCGCCTCTTTTTTGTCTATATCCTTGATAATAAACAGATCGATATCGCTTTGGGGTGTTTGCTTTCCGCGAGCATAGCTGCCGAAAAGAATGATTTTTTCAGGTGCCAACGGTTTGAGGCGTTCGACGATAAGCGGCTTCAAGCTCTCGATGGACACCATCGTTTCTCTCCAAAAAAGATTTGTTTTATAAATTATACCACAACTTAAAATGTCTTTTTTTATTATCGATAGACGCTAAGCGCTTTTACTCCAAAAAGTTCCGAATATTTTCCGCAATCCCTTCCAGCAAGCGTTGGCGTGCTTCAATACTTGTCCATGCGATATGCGGCGTGATAAGCAGACGCTCTTTGTGTTCGATCCGCAAAAGCGGGTTGGTCTCTTCGATGGGTTCGTGTTCCAGTACGTCGAGTCCCGCGTAGATCTCGCGTCTGTCGAGTTCGTAAGCCAGATCGGTTTCGTTGACGATACCGCCGCGACCGAGATTGAGTAGGATCGCGCGCTCTTTGAGTAGCGGCAAGTTGGTGTCGTTTAGCAGCATATAGGTACGATCGTTGAGCGGCGCGTGAATCGAAACGATATCGCTGGTTTCCAACAATACCTCGAGCGGCTGGTGAAGGTAGGGTTTGTCTGTATTGGCGCCGCTTGTGGAGTAGTAGGCGACCGTCGCGCCGAAAGCCGTAGCGATTTTGGCGACCTCTTGTCCGATCGTGCCCATACCGATGATGCCCCATTTTTTGCCTTTGAGTTCGAAAAAGGGACGGGTGACGTCGGTAAAGATGCCCGATATGCGCCAGATCCCGTTATGTGCGGTCTGACTGTAGTACTCGAGATGCTCCATCAGATAAAAGAGCATGGCGAATGTATGCTGTACGACCGACGGGGTGGAGTAACCCGCTACGTTTTTGACCGCGATGCCGAGACGTTGTGCCGCTTCGAGGTCGACATTGTTCATTCCTGTGGCCGCAACGCAGATAAGCTCAAGTTTCGGCGCCGCGAGCATCAACGCTTCGTCGATGACGACTTTGTTGGTGACGACGATATGGGCATCCTTGATACGAGATTCGGTCTCTTGAGGAAGCGTCGTATGATAGGTCGTCACATCGCCGAAACGCTCAAACAGGGTAAAGTCGAGATCGTTGCCGAGGGTCTCCATGTCGAGAAAGACGATATGTTTTCGCATGATTATTCTCCGTATAAGGTTAAAAGGATACGACGCGCACCGCCGTATTCGCGATGTTCGAGCAGATAGATCCCCTGCCACGTCCCAAGTGCCAAACCCCCTTTGCTTATCGGGATCGTGAGCGACGCGCCGATTAGGATGTTTTTGAGATGTGCGGGCATATCGTCGTCGCCTTCGAGGGTATGGCGAAAGCCGTGCCAACCGTCGGGGATCATGTGACGCATGAAGCGTTCGACATCGCCTCTAACGTCACTGTCGTAGTTTTCGTTGAGCGCCAACGAAGCGGAGGTGTGTTGCAAAAAAAGATGCGCGATGCCCGTCGTAATCCCTTCGATATGAGGTGCGACCTTTTCCGTAATGAGATGTACGCCTCTGGGGTAGGCGGGAAGTAAAATCTTTGTTTGGCGTATCATGGCGTCGTACTTCCCGTCGGATTCTCTTCGCACGGAGCGGGTTCGTTAATCGTCAGGGCGCACCCCTCTTCTCCTCCCGCTTGTAAAAAGGAAGGATCGAGAGGGAGTGCGTCGGAAGCGGCTTGTGTCGAAACGGAAGTCGTTTCGGATGTCGTATCCGTCGCTTCGCCCGATGGTTTCAGGTGGGAGAGGATATGGCGATCGCCGATGTACCAGCGCATGGTTTTCCCCTCTTTTTCGATCCAGACGGGGATAGCATCGATACCGGCGAATTTGAGCGCATAGCGTACGCTCGGGTCGGTAATGGGTATCGGGGTATAGGGCGTACGAGTGTCGGCCAGATAGGCTTTGACTTTTTTGCAGTGCGGGCAATGCTCCGAGAAGATAAGATAGGCGCCGTCTTTTTGCATTGTCGGGTAGTTTTTCGGGACGGCAAGCATGGCAAAGGCGCTAAAAAGAGCGACAACGACAGCCGTGACGCTCAGCGCCTCTTTGGGACGGTTAAAGAGCGCGATAAGCAATAATTGCCCAAAAACGCCCGCACAAAAGAGGCAGGGTTCGGGGTTGGAAAACCATTGGTACCCGAGTAGTGTCCCCTCGAAAGCCACCGCGCCGATAGCAAGCGCGTTAAAGAGGCTTTCCCATGCGGGCTTTTTGAAAGAGAGTATGCCGACGATTAGTAGCAGCAGCGCCGAGGCTATACCGAAAAAGTAGAGATAGATCGCTTTGAAGCGCAACAATTCACCGGCAAGTTTGCATCCTTCGGCTCCACACATCGACGTATGGTGAAGCTTGAAATAGGTCTCCGCCGCGATGTAGAGAAGAAGTAATGAGGGAAGTACAAGCCGAGCTATATAGCGCATTGGCACTCTCCTTTATCGATCGTTGATGCGCGATACGATATCCCACGCTTTGGTTTTGGCTTTTTCGACATCTTTGTCCAGTACCAAACTTACCGCCATACGACGCCCCGTATGCGACACCGGTTTGCCGAATACGCGCACATAGCTGTTAGCACTAAAGGCGTCGTCCGGTACGTCGATGACGGGGTTTTCGCTCTCGTTTTTGGCTTTGTAGGCGCCGCATGCACCGTTGCCGTAACTTGTAAAATCAAGCGGCAAGCCCAAGACCGCACGCAGATGCAAGGCAAACTCGCTTTGAGATTGCGTGATCAGCGTGACCATCCCCGTATCGTGCGGTCTGGGAGAGAGCTCGGAGAAGTAGACCGTATCGCCCTTGACGAAAAACTCGACGCCGAAAATACCCCGACCGCCCAAACCGTCGGTGACCGCTTTGGCGATCTCTTGGGCTTTGCGAAGCGCCGTCTCGCTCATCGGCATTGGTTGCCACGAAAGGACAAAATCGCCCTCTTCTTGACGATGCCCGATCGGACGACAAAAGTGCGTACCGTGCTCGTTGCGTACCGTCAGCAGCGTAATTTCGTAGTCAAAATCGATAAACTCTTCGACGATCAGTTCGCTGGCGTCACCGCGCGCCTCTTGAGCGATCTCAAAGCTTTTGGCGATATCTTCGGGGCTACGCACGATGCTTTGTCCGTGTCCCGAAGAGCTCATGACCGGCTTGACCACGCACGGATAACCGAGTGCTTCCGCAGCTTCGCGCAGCTCCGCTTCGCTCTTGACGAAACGATAAGCGCTGGTGGTCAGCCCCAAGGTTTCGGCGGCGAAGATACGGATATTTTTGCGGTTCATCGTTTTGTTGACCGCCTCGGCATTGGGGATGACACGAAAGCCGCGCTTTTCGGCTTCAAAGAGTGCACTGATGCTGATCGCTTCGACTTCGGG
>JALVPA010000025.1 GCA_027026055.1 Campylobacteraceae bacterium
CGTCCGCCATGGCGATTGTCGCTTTAACGATACTGCGTTTTTCGTCGTTGCCATTGATCTCGTCGATAAATCGTTTATCGATTTTCAATTTCGTAATCGCAAGATTTTTCAAATGAGGAAGGGACGAGTATCCCGTCCCGAAATCGTCTATTACAAACGCAAATCCTATACTTTGCAAGCACTTCATCACCTTCGGATTCTCTTTGAGAACCCGCATCAATGTCTCTTCCGTGATTTCAAACTCTATCATATCCACAGCAACGGCATACGTTTCGATCGTGTCGCGCACGAAGTCGCACCACTCTCCGTCGTAAAGCTGTTTGGCCGAAAGATTAACGGAGATTTTGACCTGTTTTAAGGCGCCATCTCTCCAACTTCGATATTGCTTGCAGCACGATTCGAACACCCAACGTCCTATTTCGGAGATTTGACCGCTCTCTTCCGCCACGGCGATAAACTCCGACGGATGGGAATATCCGATTTTTTTATCGAGACGCAACAAAGCCTCTACCGCCGTCACCTCTTGAGAGAAAAGATCGAACTGCGGTTGAAAAAGCAGTTCGAACCCTCCCTCGTTCAATGCTTTACGCAAAAACGCATTGACAGTATTTTTTCGTTGCAATCGTATATCGGAAGCGGCTTTCCCATAGAGACAATAGCGATTTTTCCCGTGCGCTTTGGCGCTGTACATCGCCGTGTCGGCATGTTGTATCAGCGTCTCGGCATTTTCCGCATCATCGGGAAAATATGCGATACCGATACTCGCTCCGATTTCATACTCATGTCCGTCGAAGCGCACTTTTTCTTCAAAGGCTTTCAATATATTTTTCGCCAATCGCTCTGATGCTTCTTTCTCCGAAATCCTCCGCATAATGACAATAAACTCGTCTCCGCCGAAACGACCCGCCGTATCGTGTTCGCCCAAAAGTCTTTTAATCCGTTGTGCCGATTCCACCAGAACCTTGTCGCCCATTTTGTGACCGGCGGTATCGTTGATTGTTTTGAAATTGTCCAAATCGATAAAAAGCACCGCTCCCGTTTCTTTCGAACGTTTCGCTTGCGCCACCGCTTCTTGCAGTCTTTCGAAAATCATTGCGCGATTGGGCAGTTGCGTCAACGGATCGTGCGTCGCGGCAAAATGGAGTTTTTCTCTCGAAGCTTTGAGTTGCGAAATATCCGTCAACATTACGACACGATAAAGCGGCTCTTTGTAGTCGTTGTAAATGGTGTTGACGCTGAGCCATACCCAAAGCGACTTTCCGTCCTCTCGTCGCATCGGTAGTTCGGAGTGAAAACTTCCCGTACGCTCTATCGACTCGAACATCGCCTTTTTGTCTTTGCGTTCGAAATATTCGGCCAATTTTTCCAAATCGAATCGTTGCGCCGAGGAAAACGAAACCTTTCCTACGATCTTCCAAAAGGTACGGTTGGTTTCTATACGACCGTTTCCCGTCAACGAAACGATCATAATCCCTTCCAACGCCTCATCGAAAATTTTCCGTATCACCTTCAGATACTCGATAGAAAAACGCTGTTTCGTAATGTCGGTGACGATACACAGTGCACCGTCGGATTCGCCCGACTCTTTTTCAAACGGTTCGATACGCATTTCGTAAAACATACGCATACCGTTTTGAGGTATCGCGCTAAAAAAATATCTGCGAAATTTTCGTTTGCGTATTGCCGATTCGATATAACGAATGCTCTCTTCGTACATAGTCGGCGGAAAGATAGTATTTCGCAGTGTCTCCATACGATACTCGCCGCGTTCGATATCGAAATAATTTTGTTTGCCGACGGCATGAATTTTGACATGCTCGAGATGTTTGTCAACGGAAAAGATCGTATCGGGGAAAACATGAAAAATACGTTCATACTCCGCCGACGTGCGTTGCGAAAGCATATGAAACTTTTTCGTATAAATCTCCAACGACTCTTCCAGCAACGCATAGTGTTTGTCTATTTTGTCACACAACGTGTCGAGCTTACGCAAAAACGTTTGCCAACTTCGCTCTTGAGGGGTGTTATTGTACGTAACACCCACCTCATTCATCAAAAATTCTATCTTACGATGCATATCGACCATCCCTTTTTCGTCGCGCTGTCTACATCTTATCAAATCTTTGTCTGTTAAATATCACAATGTTAAAGAAAAATTTTTACCTTGTCCCTTCCCTCGTGTTTTGCTTGATATAACGCCCTATCCGCTCTTTCCACAACGGAGTGTAATTCGTCGCCTTCGTATATCTTCGTAATACCAACACTTACGGTAAGATTACAAGGACACTGTTCGAATCGCAACCGCTTCACATTCTTGCGAAGCTTTTCGGCTATTTTTTCGGCATCTTTTACTTCCGCCGCCGGCATCAACACAACAAACTCTTCTCCTCCCCATCGACAAATGATATCGACGTTTCTCAACGTTTCTTGCATTTGTTTCGCCACTTTTTTTAGTACCATATCGCCCATATTGTGGCCGTACGTATCGTTGATTTGTTTGAAATAGTCCAAATCGACAACCATCAACGACATATTGTTGTGACGTTGAAGCATGATTTTATATTCCGATACGAAGAGCTCCAAAAACTTCATTCTATTGTATAGTCCCGTTAGCGGATCGATACCGACATATTTTTCATATTTTCTATTTTGCTCTTCCAGTTCTTGATTGATTTTATACAATTCGCTTTGATAGGATTCGACAACCTTCATCCATCGCGTATATGCCATCGTAATAAGTTCTTTCAACGTGACGATCCCGATCAAAAGACCTTTTTCATCCACCGTTACGATACGTTCGAAATGCTTGTCTTGCATAAAATGCAACGCTTCTTTCAAGGTTAGGGTGTGCGACAGTGTCATAACGGGTGTTGTCATATATGTTTCAATCGGAAGAGACAAATCCGCTTTACATTTAAACAATTTTAATATATCTTTGACGGTAACGATTCCTATGGGACGTCGATCTTCCACGATTATCATCGCATCGTGGTCGTATACTTCCATAAATCGAACGATCTCTTTCGTACTTGTCTCCTTGTTGACCCAACGCACCCTTTTTTTTAATTTTAAAAGATCGCTCAAACGAAACGTTTCCATCATCGTATCGGGATCGATACTTGACAATATATCCACTTGCGTTACAATACCATAAAGCGAATCGTCTTCATTAAGTACTGCAACAATCTCGTTTCCCTCGGAAATTATTTTCAAGGCTTTCAAGACGTTTTCTTGCTTGTATACCGCGGGAAGCTTTTTCATGTTTATGTTTTTTAAGCTTGTCGTATGCGCATCTACTCTTTTTGCGTAATCGAGCAATTCGAAAATCCATATGGCATAAAATGCTTTATCGTCTGTAACCAGAAGATGACGATGTTCGGAGTCAAATAGCATCGTCATAGCCTCATCCAATGAGATGGTTATGGGAACAATCTCAACTTCCGTATTTGTAATATCGGCGATTTTGGGATATACGTTCATAAACAATAGTATATTACTTATAAGAATACTTTTTACTTAAAATTTATTCTCAAAAAGGAAAAGTACAGATTACTCTTTACGTTTTGCCTTATTCGTAGCAATGTTTGATGTAAAGAGAAATCAACGTTCTAAATATCAATATAATAAAAACTTACAGACGGCTAACAATCCATTTCAAAAGATTATCTTCAAACTTTTTCGCTCTCCATCTACCGTGTTTGGTATTGATCAAGACAACAACCGTATAGAACGTTCCGCTACGACTTTTAACATAACCCGCAATATTTTTGGCATATTTGAGCGTGCCTGTTTTCATCCATGCGCGACGAGCGACGGAAGTCCCTCTAAAACGACGTTTTATCGTACCGTCTTCGCCCGCTATCGCCAACGTTTTCATCCATCGCATACCGAAACGTTCGTAAGCATTATCCAAGACACGTACCAGCACTGCGGGGCTTAGCAAAGCTTTGCGCGACAATCCGCTGCCATTGTCGATCACTGCTTTCTCTTTGCCGATTACGCCGTATTTTCGCAATGTCTCGAGAACCGCTTTGCGTCCTTTGTAGAGTGTCGCGGGTGCGCCGTATGTACGTGCTCCCAGATAGAGTAACAGTTGTCTGGCGTAAAGATTGTTCGACTCTTTGGCAGTTTCCGAAACGATCTCTTCCATACTTTTTCCCGCATGAATAAACAGTATCCGTGCCGCGGGAGGCACCTTAGACAAGCGCAAACTTCCCGGTGCGGAAACGCCGGCTTTTTTCATCGCCTCTTTGAGCGCGTAATAAAAAGCGATATAAGGTTTGCTCACTACCTTGCATATCTTTCGCGGACGGCAATGTTTGGAGAGTTTTCCTTCAAGCAAAATTTCGGGTCGGTCGTCTTTGTCAATGATTTTGACACGCGGCCATCCGTATCGTTTTCTACACGGTTTGTCGACAAATCGGATACGGTTGGTCACGACAAAATCGCGGTTTGGCAAGGCTTTGTAGACGCTGCCGTTTTGCGGTTCGATACAGATTGTGCTGACGCGCTCGTTGAACATCATCGCATCGGGCATCGCATTGTACGGACTGTAAGGGTTTTCGTCGAAACGCGCACTGTTTTGCGTGCCTACCGCAAAATAACTGCGATCTATTACGATATGCCCCGTAATGCGTCGGACGCCCATCGATTTAAGGCGTGCGACCATCTCCTCGACATCTTCGGTATACAACGACGGATCGCCGAAGCCTTTGATCACCAAGTCGCCGTAAAGCACCCCGTTTTTTATCTCGCCGTTACGATAAACCTGCGTCGGAATACGATGCGAAAAACCGAACCGAAGCAGTGCGGCATAGGTAGTCAATACCTTGATGACGGAAGCGGGACGTTGCAATTTCCAAGCATTAAGCGATGCAATCGTCTTACCGCCGCTACCCGCACGTTTGACAATCAGTCCTATCTCCTCTTGAGGTAATCCCACCTCTTCTATCAATGTTCGTATCGAAGCGGGCAACGTTGCGTGAAGCCATACGGTCGCACTTAGAAAAAAAATGGCAAAAATTTTCATCAAATACTCTCCGTCGTCACATCCGTATCGGCCACTCGAAACGGCATCACTGACATATCGTCGAATTTACGCTGATGCCATGGATACTTTCTATAGGTGCCGCCACGATCGATGTCGGAGAAGTCGAATCTCATCGACGCTCCCATACGCTCATTTCCGAAACGGTGTGCTGATGTTTGCGTGCCGTTTCTTGCAAGACGAATTCGATATCGCGCGTTTCGACAAGACGGAAATCTTTAGCCAGTATCTCTTTCATCCCCTCAAGTGTCGTGACGTTTTCACCGTCGCGTTTAAAACCGCCCAACCACTTCTCTTTGGGCGTAAATTGCTCCGACCAGCTATACGGCGATGCGACGATCAACAATCCCCCGGGTACGATACGCGACGCCATCGACTCGAGAAACTTGCGCGGATCGTACAAACGATCGATGAGATTGGCCGCCAGTACCAAGTCGTATCCGCTAAAAATCGGTTTGAGATTGCACGCGTCGGCCTGCCAAAAATTGACCTTTTTCGAAGCATGCTCCAGCCCGAATTTGTTGAGGCGTATTTCACGATAGCTCACAATCTCTCCCTCTTCGGGAACGGCATAACGCAACACACCGCTCTCTTTGAGCCGTTGGGCTTCCATGATAAATCGGGTCGAAAAATCGATACCCGTCACCTCGTCGAAAGAACGCGCCAACTCGAAGCTACTGCGCCCCGTTGCACAACCGACATCGAGCGCTTTGCGCATCGGCCTATCGCCCATATATTCGATTGCGAACTTTGCGCACGTTTCCGGAAAATTGGGCACGCCGAAACGATTCTCTTGCCATGCGAAACGGCAATACTGCGCCACCGCTTCGTCTTGCATATAACTCATCCTCGTTCCTTTACGTTCGTAGCGACTTTCGATACGGCGAAACCTCGTCGGCTAACAAAATCTCTTTCAAATACAATCCCGACTCTCTTTACGCCTTACCTCCGCAACCGATCAGCAATTCGTTTTTAGAAGTATTATGTTTGTTGTCGAAAATCGATGCGAAGGTAGTAGGTTTTCTCATTGAAAATTGCCTTGCATAATAAGTCGCAATATCGATGATAATGCAAAAAACAAATCTCAACATGCTTTATAACAATAGCGAGGAGAAAAAGCAACATCGGACTCGTAAGCGAATTTAAAAATCCGTCTTCTCTTTTGCGCTTTCGATCATGGAGACGATGATCGTATAGACATTGGCGATCACCGCACCGATCACCAACCCCACCGTCAAGGTGTGTGCATCGTAAAATTTCAACGCAAAAAAGGCGGGGATTAGGTGCAAATCCGCCACCAACGATCCCGCCAACAATTCGGCGGAAAGGAGATTGCGCACGCCGATTTTCAAAATCGTGGAGACGACATTGACCGACCCCGCGATAAAAAGCGCCACCGCCGACTCTTCATACAAAAACGCCGCCGAGGTCGTCAACGACATCAACGTAAAGAAGATATAAAAGACTTTACCCCACTGCATACCTTACTCCTTTTTTCGGATTGCACCGCTTTTTCGGTTTTTCAAAAGTATACCGAAATCGCATTCCCAATTTCTAATTTCTAATTTCTAATTCCTAATTTCTAATTCCTCACACCATCCCCTGCTCGTACATCGCGCGCATCTTCTCTTTCTCTTTTTGGCGTTTGAGTTTTTCGGCTTCTTTGGCGCGATAATCCTTGACAGAGAAACCCAACCACATCAAAATCGGCGATGCGACAAAGATAGAAGAGTATGTCCCCACTACGATACCGACCAAAAGCGTAAAGCTGAAACCTTTGATAATCTCACCGCCGAACAAAAAGAGCGTCAAAACGACAAAGAAGGTTGTCAACGACGTCAGTGTCGTACGAGAGAGGGTTTGAGTGACCGACTCGTCGATGATTTTGTCAAGTGCCGTCTCTTTGCTGTAGCGTATCCCTTCGCGGATTCGGTCGAAGACGATAATGGTATCGTTAAGCGAATACCCCAGAATCGTCAAAAGCGCCGCCAGGGTATCGAGATTGACCTCGATATTGAAAAGCACCACCGCACCCATCGCGATGGTCACGTCATGCACCAACGCCATCACCGAAGCGACCGCAAAGCGCCACTCGAATCGCAGCGAAACATAAATCAAAATGCCCGCTATCGCCAGCAATAGCGCCATCAAACCCTTCTCGCGAAGTTCCGATCCCACTTTGGCGCCGACCATATCGACCCGA
>JALVPA010000026.1 GCA_027026055.1 Campylobacteraceae bacterium
CGATACCGACATCGCGATAATCTTGAAGAGTCGGTGCCTGTACCTTACCCGAAGCGTAAGATACCACATGTGAAATCGCTTCTTGTTGCGTAGCGGCAAAAGAGAAAAGCGTTACTGTAAAAAATAGAGGAACGAGAGGAATGAAAGGTCTATCTATAATCGTTTTGAAATGCATGATACTCTTTTTAATGATAAATTGCAACTATAACATTATAAATTAACCAAATGTAAAATTCATTGAATCGGAGACTTTTTTAACATCGAAATTAAAGTTTAGTCATATTACATTAATTTTTTTTAGCTATCACGTATTAAAAATCAGTTAAACATTCTATTTTATGCTTTCGTTATATACTAAATAATGAAAACTTGTAAAGGAGTCAACAATGATGAAAAAATTTTCGACAATCGTACTTTCGTTGATGGCGGCACTATCTTTGCATGCGCAATCTCCGATGCACGATCCGTTCGACGATCCTTTTTTCCGAGATCCTTTCGGTGACGATATATTCAAAGAGATGATGGAAATGCAAAGACGTATGGACGAAATGTTCAGACGGATGCAAGAGCGCATCAACCAACGCCATGCGCGCATGATCGCGCCGTTAGGCACTTATCATCTGACTTCACGCAGTATGTTTGCGGATAAAGGCGATCGTTACGAAATGATCACGGAAATCCCCGAAAGCAAAGAGAACAACATCAATATCCGTGTCGAAAACGGTATGTTGAATATCAGCGCCAAAATAGTACACGAAGAAAAGCGTAAGATCAACGGATACGTCAACACCTCGCGTAGCGTACAGGTCTATCAAAACGCCGTTTCGTTGCCCGCCGATGCGGACGAAAACGGTATCAAAACTGAATTTAAAAACGGGAAATTGGTGATTGTCGTACCGAAGAAAAAAGTCGCCAAAGCGGTAGCGACGCCACAATCCGCTCAAAAAACGACGCCCAAGCCCGAGATGACGCCCAAATCGGTCGAAACGAAAGCGCAAACGGTACAACCGAAACAAACGACGAACGTAGCGCCGACAAAGACGGAAACGCTACCCAAAGTGAACGAAAAGCTCAAAAAACTCGAACCTGCGAAAACGCCGATTAAAGTAGAAGGGGACGACTCCGCCGCTTAAACCGCTTTTTCAAAAAGCGGTTCGCCACGCTTTTCGTACCATTTGAGGATATATTCCCACGCCTCGTCCGCATTTTCCACATACGTGAAAAGCTCCGTATCTTCAGGAGTGATAACGCCTTCTTCTACCAAGAAATCGAAATTGATCGTATTTTGCCAATAGTATCGCGATACAAGTACGATAGGAATGCGCGGATTTTTGCCCGTTTGCACCAGTGTCAGGATGTCGAACAGTTCGTCAAGCGTCCCGAAACCGCCCGGAAAGACTACCAAAGCTTTAGCACGTTGCATAAAGTGAAGTTTGCGTATGCCGAAATAGTAAAATTTAAAAGAGAGTTCGGGAGTGATGTAGGGGTTGGGGTGTTGTTCGTGCGGGAGTTTGATATTGAGCCCGATCGATTTGGCGCCCACGTCGTGAGCACCACGGTTCGCCGCCTCCATGATGCCGGGACCGCCGCCGGTCATCAACGTCACTTTGCAATCTTCCGGTCCTTTGCCGCTACGACCCACTAATCTGCCGAAACGACGCGCCTCTTCGTAGTAGATGCTTTGTCGCAACATGCGCCGTGCATTTTTGAGTTCGTCGATAAGCGTTTTATTTTCTTTATCCTCTTCAAGCGCTTTTTCGACACGTGCCAACTCCTTTTGGGCAATATCGGTCGGTACGACGCGCGCACTGCCGAAGACGACGACGGTGTGTTCGATGCCCGCTTTGCGGATTTTGACCTCCGCTTTTTCGTAATCGAACTGAAGTCGGATGCCACGCGCTTCGTCCGAGGTGAAAAAGTCGGCGGATTCTTCGAAAAAGCCGTATTTGTCTTGCATATAATCTCCTTGCTACTCCGAATTTAAACTCATAGTGCAATTTTTAACAAAGTCGGAATATACGAGGGTAGATGCTATACTCATACCTTTGACCGCCCCCATTTTTATACCGGTTCCCAAGTTGAAGTTTCATTGTATATCAAGCAACATATCGTCTGCCTGAAACTTGCGATGGCGTCCCGTATCCAAAATCGCTATGTGGTTGCTCATAATTGTAATGATGCCGCCGCTTTTCGATGATCACTTGAACCTCTTTCTTGCCCCACACGGAACAGGCGTTGAATTTTTACTTTTGTAACTTACTCGCGATCTTGGAAACAACCGAATTGAAAAACTTCAAATACGTTGCAATCTAGGATTGCGTATATCCGT
>JALVPA010000027.1 GCA_027026055.1 Campylobacteraceae bacterium
ATACTCCGCCAAATAGCGATGAAGTCTCGTACGCCAATCGATACGTGAACGATACAGATGCGGCAAGAGTATTTCAAGCCCCTCAGGAAGCGCTTGTTGCTTTTCATATTTGCGAAACAACGCTTCGAAGATTTCGGCGTCGCTTTCGCTCTTTTCGTCTCTTTGCGACGGCGGTATCGTGCGTGGGCGAGAAAGATTTTTTGTAGTGTCCGTGTCGCGTTCGTCCGCTTCCGTCTCGGGATCCGAACTGTCGTTTTCACGCATCTCTTCGGTCAATACGGCATAGATCTCTTCGGCGTACATCCCCTCGAAACGCTCGTCGTAATAAGCATACGGGGGGAGGCTAAAGCCGTTTTTGCGCAAGATGGCATTGACGGCGATATCGATGGCCGCTTGCCAAATGCGCGTAACTCGCCGTGCCTTGCGTTGCGTATGATGAAACATGATATGCAACGCTCCGTTGGCAAGTGCGAACATCAGTTCGTCCGAGGGGGCTTGTTCGAAATATTCCGGATTGTATCGCAGTGTCTCACCATCGCTACGAAAGGTGAGTGTTTCACTCTCTTCCACCGTTTCCAATCCGGCGGCAAGCGCCCCGAGGTAGGGGTGTTCGAGCATCAATTTTGCCTTGGCTTCGGCAAGTTTTTCACGTGGCGTCATGATATCCGAAACATCGTATTATTCCGACATCGGCGTAAGGGTCGCTTCGATTCTGTCGATATATATCGTCGTTTTACCTTCAAACCCCGAATCGGCACCGACGATCAACCATATCGTACCGTTTTCGTCGGGGGCCACAGACACCGGATGCGGAGTCTCTACCGTTTTGAGGGCATATTGTGAAAGGTCGGTATCGTTGGAGAAGTCTCCCACGACAATCATCTGCGATCCGCCGGAGACTTGATTGCCTTTGTCGATATTCATCCGATATCGTCCGCTCTCGTCCGCAACGGCTTTGGGTTCGTAAGAGCTCGCTCCGGCTTTGATAGTCACTCCTTCTCCGGGAGAACCTCCGATGCCGACGCTTCCGTCCGCGACATTCGAAGCGAAAGTGACTCGTATATTCGCTTGATAGGTACGGTTGGCATCGAGACCGAAAACGGGGCGCTTGACATACATGAACAAATCGTCGCTATGATTGACGCCCGAAAGCAGTAGCGCACCTTCGGACTCGTCCAACGGAGCGGGCAAACGGGTATAAGAAAAACGCAATTCGTATGCCGCTTCCTCGCCGATAGGATAGTCGGCAAAGCCTCCTTGCCACCCCTCCTGACTTGCCGAAAATCGATAATCTCTGCTTATCGATCCGTCCTCCCCGTAACTACTCGAAGAAGAACCTCCGCCGCCGCAACCGTGTATCAACAACGCAATCCCTATCGTCACTATCCAACCGATTCGCTTCACACTCGTCTCCTTGCCTTCGTCATCTTTCAAAATCCCAATCGTCCATACGCATGCTTATGAACGATTTGCGATTGCGACGTTTAAGTATAACATATAAAATCGTACTCCGCCGAATTTTCGCTATAATCACACCTATGAAACGAATACTTTTGATTATCCTATCGACCTTTACCGCCATACTTTACGCCAAAACCGCCGTCATCGTCTCCATCCCTCCTCAAGCGGAGACGGTGCGTGCTATCGGCGGCGAGCATGTCGACGTTACCGTCATGGTACCGCAAGGTAGTTCGCCGCATACCTACGAACCCAAACCCTCTCAAATGAAAGCGGTCGCTCGCGCCCGTCTCTATCTCGGTATAGGCGTCGCCTTCGAAAAACAGTGGCGCGATCGCTTTTTGGAACTCAATCCCGACCTTCGTTTCGTCGATACGACACGAAACGTACCGCGCCGCATTATGCATACCAAAGATAAAGATTCGGATAAGATGAAGCACGAAGAGGAAACACACAAGATGCACGCACATACCCATGGATCATACGATCCTCATGTCTGGACATCGCCGAAAAACCTCATCCTCATCGCGCAAAACGTCTACGAGGCATTGAGCGAAACGGACCCGGAGCATCGCGCCTATTATCGTAAACGTCTTCGTAGTTATACCGAAACCCTCCGCCGTCTCGACAAAGAAATAGAGACGCTATTGGAACCGCTGCGTAGACGACATACTTCCGTTTTGAGCGTACACCCTTCCTGGGGATACTTTTGCGACCGTTACGGTCTGAAACAAATTCCGTTGGAGATCGAAGGCAAATCGATTACGCCGAAGCGATTGACGCGGCTGATCAAAACGGCGAAAAAAGAGCGTGTCGCGGCGATCTTGACCCAGCCCGAATTTTCCGATAAATCGGCGAAACTTCTTGCCGATACCTTGCGGCTACCGCTCATTCGTATCTCTCCGCTTTCGCCCGACTGGATCGATACGCTAAAACGACTCGCCCATGCTCTTTCCGAAGGAAAACGTTAAATGTCCTATGCCGTGGAAGTGAGCGATCTTACCTTCGCTTATGAACGAGAACCGATACTGGAACGGATAAATTTTCGTATGGAAACATCGGATTTTATGGCGATTATCGGTCCGAACGGGGGAGGAAAATCCACTTTTCTCAAACTACTCGTCGGTTTATTGTCGCCGAAACAAGGTACGATAAAGATTTTCGGTGAACCGCCGCAAAAGATACGAGGAATACTCGGATACGTACCGCAAAACACCCATATCAACATCGAATTTCCCATCCGTGTCCTCGATGTCGTCCTCATGGGATATCACGAAGGCAAACGGCCGCTTTTCGGATACAACGAACTTGAAAAAAAACGTGCGACGGAAGCGCTGGAAAAGGTCGGACTTGCCCATCGCCTCCATGCCAAAATCGGTGCGCTCTCCGGCGGAGAGAGGCAGCGTGTTATGATTGCCAGAGCATTATGCGGTTCACCGAAACTGCTCATTCTCGACGAACCCACCTCCAATCTCGATATCGAAGGTCAAAAATCGATCTACACCCTCCTTCAACACCTCAACAAACACATACCCGTCATTGTCGTAAGTCACGACATATCGGTCATTTTGGAGTATGCGAACAAAGTCGCTTATATCAATCGTCGTTTGACATTTCACGACATTAGCGATAAAAATCGCGTCTTTCATACCCACGGTCTGGAAGAACACTTCTGCGAGGTGGAACTGCTCCAGATGCTGGGTGCGGACGGATGCGACAGATGCAACGGCACATCGTTCCAAACGGAGAAGAGCAAATGATAGAAGCGTTGCAGTTTCCTTTTTTTCAACATGCGATCGTCGCGGGGATACTCGTCTCCTTGGCAGCCGGAATCATCGGTTCTCTCATCGTCGTCAATCGTATGGTCTTTCTCTCGGGAGGCATCGCACACGCTTCTTACGGGGGTATCGGCATGGCACTCTATTTCGGCATACCCGTCTTTTTGGGTGCGTCGCTCTTTGCCGTCGCCGCGGCGATGCTCATCGCTTATCTGACACTACACGACAAAACCCGTAGCGATACCTTTATCGGTCTGATTTGGGCGGTCGGCATGGCGATCGGCGTGATCTTCACCGACATGACGCCCGGTTATCACACCGACTTAATGAGTTACCTTTTCGGCTCCATTCTTGCAGTGACCGATACCGACCTTTGGATGACGACAACACTACTCGGCGTCATCGTCACGGTCGTGCTTTTTCGTTATCGTGAAATCGTCGCCGTCTCTTACGATAGCGAGTTCGCTATGTTGCGCGGCATCTCCGTAAGCTTTTATCATACGCTGATGTTGGTACTCTCCGCTCTTACCGTCGTCATCGCCATCAAAGTGGTAGGATTGATTCTTGTCATTGCGATGTTGACCATCCCCGTCTATATCGCGGAAAAAATCGCACGTTCGTTATGGCAAATGATGATTCTTTCGGGAGTTTTCTGTCTGATATTTACCTTATCAGGGTTATGGCTTTCGTATCGCTACGATCTCACTTCCGGTGCTTCGATCATTCTCGTCTCCGCCGCCGCGTTGATCCTATTTGTCTCTGTACGTCACCTAACAAAAAAAATCGTGAAACAATGAAATATCTGACGGCTCTTATAGGTGCGATGTTGATATGGAGCGGCGTCCTTCTTTATCGTAAAAACGATGCCGTTGTTCACGTTTACGACAAAGCTATCTTTCGCACACCTCCGCCGTGTTTGCGACTCGACGACTACGAGCTGAACGCAACGGTACGTGACAAATTGTCGCAACATTACCGCTTTAGCCGCACATGCCCGTATCTTTTGCATATCGACTACAAATGCGACATCCGATGCAACTCTCCTTATAATGCCTCTCGAAAAATCGGTCGTTTTCCCTCGGCCTATCTACGCATTGAGATACGCAAAGGAATGTCGCTACTGTTTAGCTACTACATCGATCTCGACGACACACCCGATAGCGATACAATCGAAGAAGCGTTCGAAAATATCGTGAAAACGCTTCGTTTATAAAACTTCGTCGTTCGTTGTACAAGCTTTCTTTCGATAATCATAGGCAACGCCATGCCGTTTCATTGTCGCTTTCCGACGATTCGCGACATATTAAAGAAAACGCTACACTTTTTTCGTTACAATTTCACCGTCACTGTCCCCATCGCTTAACTGGATAAAGCAGGGCCCTCCTAAGGCCTAGCTCGAGGTTCGAGTCCTCGTGGGGACGCCATCCGACTGCCTTCATCCAAGTCCCTTTTACACATTTTTCTATACAATATTGTCCGAATTTATAAAAAGGATAGCACATTCGTACGAAACCCTTCAAACATCTCTATCTCGGACTTAAATCGGTACTGGGCTACTTTACAGTTTTCCCCGTACGATTCGAACAGAATGACGATATGCAACATCCCGAGGTATTGGGTGCCATGCTCTTTTGGCTACCGTTGGCGGGAGCAGTAAGTGCGGGCGGAAGCATTCTCATCTATCTCATACTCCACGAGACGGGATGGCTCGGAGCGACTATCGCCGCGCTTTTTTATCCTATATTGTACGGATTTATCCATACCGAAGCGGTAGCGGATGTCGCCGATGCGCTCTATGCCGCACACTCCGGAAAAGATCCTTATAGCGTTATCAAAGATCCCGTAGTCGGCGCGATGGGTGTACTCTGGAGCGTCACTATACTCCTACTCAAAACGGCGCTCATCGTCTATTTGCTCCTACACGATGCATGGACGCTTTTTTTCGCTGTCACCGTCGCCGGTCGCATGGGGCTTGAAACGCTCTTTTATACGAAAACCTTTCGCTCTACGTTTATCCGAACCTTGCAGCAAAGTTTTAACGGAAAACTCTTTTGGAGTAGTATGACGCTCTTTTTGCTTATCGGGCTTACCGTAGTCGGAACAATATTTTTCCTTATAGCGGCTTTGGCAACGGGTGTCGGCTATCTTGTCGCGACACGCATCGGCAAAAAACTCGGTTTTCTCAACGGTGACGTACTTGGTGCCACGCTTGAAACGACCGAAATCGTACTGATGCTTACGGGAGCACTGCTGTGGCTTTGACCCTTCTGCGCCATGCCGCACTTCATCCTCGATACCAAAAACGTTACAACGGTTGGACCGATTTGTCTATAGAGCCGACGCTTTTCGACGCACGATACGTAGCCCCGTTGTGTAGACAACGATTCGACCGCATCTACAGCTCCGACCTGTTGCGTTGTCAGGAAACTTTGCACTATATGAACCTGCTTCCTTATCGTACGGATGCACGTCTTAGGGAGGTACGTTTCAAACCCCATATCGAAGGATTGCGTTTCGAAGATGTAGCACGCAGAGACGATTTCGACGAAACACTACTCGAAGATCCCAAAGTGTGGCACAACTATATTTGTGCGGAACGTTACGAGGTTTTCGAGAGGCGAATCGCCTCTTTTTTATCCGAATTGCCCGCAGACGAAGAGATACTCGTCTGTACGCACGGAGGCGTCGTACAACGCATACTCGAACTTTTAAGGTTGCCGACACGACCGATAGAGTATCTCGACTGGATAAGGATAGAACACCATGAGCTATAAAAGATGGTTCGAACGACACGGGAAAAAACATGCCGCCGTTATGCGAAAGTTGACACATTTGAGCGACAAGAGCGTAATCGCCTATTTTCGTTACGATAATATGCGGCTGCACGAACCCGATTTTTGCCCGCTTTATGCCGAAGGCAAAAAGTGTCACGAAATGGAAAATCTAAACTGCTATCTCTGCGCTTGTCCCAACTTCCGATTCGACGACGAAGGATTCGAGGAGATCGAAGGCAAAAGCCTCAAAAGCTATTGCGCCGTCGACTCGAAAGAGGGTAGCCGATTTGTCACGGACGATGCTATCCACCAAGATTGTAGCGGCTGTACGATACCGCATTGCGAAGCGTACATCGAAAAACATTTCAACCGAGACTGGTTCGAGATTATAAAAGCGGTGTCTCCGCAATAAACGCTTACGGCGACTATAGCCAACGCTCTCGCCACATCTCGTACATCAAAACGTACCATACCGCTCTGACCGCTTCGATGTCGCCAAGACGCATTCTTTCGCGCAAACGTAGAACGGCGCCGACATCGAATACCTCACGATCGAGTCTCGCACTATCGAGATAATGCTCGACATACGATGCAAGCTCACCATTCAACCACCCTTTTATCGGGAGCTGAAATCCCATCTTGGGACGATCGACAAGTCGTCGCGGCACATGCCGATAGAGTACCTCTCTTAACAGATGTTTCGCACGGCGATTTTTATATTTGATAGAAACGGGCACGCGTGCGACAAATTCGACGATGCGATGATCAAGTAGCGGCTCGCGCGCTTCCAAACTTACCGACATCGTCGCGCGATCCACCTTCGTCAATATATCGTCGCTCATCGAATGTTCGAAATCGTATAACAACATCGCATCGAACAAATCGAGTTCTTCTTGCCACATATCGTAACCGCCCGATAAAGAAAGCTCCGGAGAAAGTAGAGAGCGTACCGTCTCCTCGGAGAGGTGCGCCGAAGCCTCTTCGTAACGTTTTCGATTTCCTTCGACGCTCAAAACCCGTCTGAATTTCAAATACTTTCCGGCCATCGCAGGACGGCGAAACGCTTTCGGTAATCGTCTGTTGAGCGTTTCGACACGTTGTGCGCCTATGGGTGCTATCAAGGTGTCAATCGTTGCAAGCAAACCCGGTATTCGTCTAAACCGCGCCAAACGCATCATCG
>JALVPA010000028.1 GCA_027026055.1 Campylobacteraceae bacterium
TTCCAAAGGAAAGCAAACCGAAACCATTCACTATTCTCTCTTCTCTCTTCACTATCATGCGGGACTAAAGTCCCGCCTCCTTAACCCTTCATACTTCTCTCCTCACTCTTCACTCTTCGGTTCCTCATTCCTAATTCCTCATTCCTAATTTACAGTATATATCTCGTCTTATCTTCGTCTTCGACAACATCGCCGATACGTTCGCGTACCGTCGCTTCGTCGATCACGATCGTCTCGCCGCGATGCTCGTCCGCTTCGAAAGCGATCTCTTCGAGAAGCTTTTCCATCACCGTATGTAGTCTGCGCGCACCGATATCTTCGGTCTTTTCGTTCGCCAAGTAAGCATAACGCGCCACCGCTTTGAGTGAGGACTCTTCGAACTGTAACGACACCCCTTCTACCGCCAACAACGCTTGATACTGTTTGACAAGCGAATGTTTCGGTTCGGTCAAGATACGATAAAGCGTCTCTTCGCTCAAGCTCTCCAACTCCACACGCAGCGGAAACCGTCCCTGAAGCTCCGGTATCAAATCGCTCGGTTTGCTCAGATGAAATGCCCCCGCCGCGATAAAAAGGATATGATCGGTTTTGACCCGACCGAGTTTCGTAGCGACGGTGGAGCCTTCGACGATCGGCAACAAATCGCGCTGCACGCCCTCTTTGCTCGGATCTTGCCTGCTGTGCGAATCGGAAGAGACCGCGATTTTATCGATTTCGTCCAAAAAGACGATACCGCCCTTTTCCACTTTCTCTTTCGCTTTTTCTTTCAACGACTCCTCGTCCAGTAACGTTTCGCTCGCCTCCGTACGCAGTATCTTTTTCGCCTCGGCGACACTCACCTCTTTTTCGGGTCCTTTCTTGCCTCCGCCGAGTACTTTGACGATCGACTCTTGCACCTGAATCAACTGAGGAGAGAGTCCCTCTTCGGGCAGGTCGGGCTTGAGCGGCATATGCACTTTGATTTTCAAAGTATCAAGTTCGCCTTTTTCATAACGTTCTTTCATTCGCGCATAAGAAGCCTCGTAATCGGCCTTTTTCTCTTCGCTCGCTCCCGCAGGTAGCGGCGGCAACAGTTTTTCGACAATTTTGTCGGCGACATAGGCTTCGATCTCGTTTTCGATACGCTTGCTCTCTTCTTCGCGCACCAATTGCAATGCCGTCGCTGCCAAATCGCGTATCATCGACTCGACATCGCGTCCGACAAATCCCACCTCGGTATATTTGCTCGCTTCGACCTTGATAAACGGTAGCTTCATCAAATGCGCCAAACGTCTGGCAATCTCCGTTTTTCCCACTCCCGTACTTCCGATCATCAAAATATTTTTGGGAGTGACGTCGCGTTGCATCTCTTCGGGTAGTTGCATCCGTCTATAACGGTTGCGCAACGCCACCGCAATGGTACGCTTCGCATCGTTTTGCCCGATCACATACCTATCCAGATGCGCCACAATCTCTTTCGGTGTCAAGTTTTCCAAATCACAACTCCAAGATTTTAATATTCGTATTGGTATAGATACAAAGCTCTCCGGCAATGCGCAACGACTCCTCCACAAGCTTCCGAGGCTCGAGATCGGCATGCTTGTCCAAGGCGCGCGCCGCGGAAAGCGCATAGTTACCGCCGCTGCCGATGGCGGCGATTTTTCCGTCTTGGGGCTCCACCACATCGCCGTTACCGCTCAAAATAAAGATATGCTCGCGATTGAGCACGATCATCATCGCTTCGAGTTGGCGCAGATGTTTATCTTTGCGCCACGCTTTCGAAAAAGCGATGACCGACTTAAAGAGATCGCCTCGTTTTTCGTTCAAAAAGCCTTCGAACATATCGAAAAGATTAAACGCATCCGCGGTGGAACCGGCAAACCCAGCCAATACCTTCCCCTCATAAAGCGTGCGTATTTTTGTTGCGTTTCCTTTGAGCACCGCATCGCCGAAAGTCACTTGTCCGTCACCGCCGATGACCGCTTTGTTATCCGTTCGATAGCCCAAAATCGTCGTTGCGTGAAACATCGGTCAGACTCCGACAATCTCTATCTTGACCAGTGCGTGGATGCCGTGTCCCAGCTTGATATCGACTTCATGTATGCCCGTCGTCTTGAGCGCTTTTTTGAGGTTGATATGTTTTTTGTCTATCTCGATATCCAGTTGTTCTTTGATCGCTCTAGCGATATCGACATTACCGACGGAACCTTTGATACCTACGGGTGCCGAGGGCTTTTCGATACGAATCGTTTCGGCTTCCAAACGTTTTTTTTCTTCCGTCAATCGTGCGATTTCCGCTTCGAGTTCGGCGGCTTTACGCGCTTGCTCCTCCCTCCACGCTTCTACCACTTCGGGCGTCGCCAACTTCGCCAAACCTTTGGCGATCAAAAAGTTTTGTCCGTATCCGTCTTTGACCTCTTTGATCTCGCCGGCTTTACCGAGGTTTTTGACATCTTTGATTAACAATACCTTCATGTTGCTGTCCTTTTGTCACTTTCGCGAAATTAGGAGTAATTTTAGCCAAACTTTGTTAATACTCTTAACCGCCATGTGCTACAATCACGCCCGATAAGCTTGAACGAAAAGAATTGATAAAAAGGTTCAGAGATGTTTCAACCGTTTCAAATCGAAAATCTCGAAGCGTTTCCGGAAAAACTCGAAGCGCTTCTTGACGAACGACGCGCCGAAATCGATCGCATCGTAAAAAGCGATGCTCAAAGTTACGAAGAGGTGCTCTTGCCGTTGCAAGAAGGAGACGAAAAGCTGGATGTTTTTTTTACGCCCCTATCGCACCTCAACTCCGTATGCAACAGCCCCGAAACCCAAAAGGCTTACGAAGCCTGTTTGCCGCTACTAAGCAAATTCGGCAGCGAAGTGGCGCAAAACGTACCGCTTTATCGAAAAATCGCCGCCGTACAGACCGACGATCCCGTGAGAAAAAAGGTGATCGAAAACGATATTCGCGATTTCAAACTTTCCGGTATCGAACTGCCCGAAGCGAAGAAAAAGCGTCTCGAAGAGATTCGCCTCAGACTCTCCGAACTCTCGAACGCCTTTAGCCAAAACCTGCTCAACGCCACCAACGCTTTCGAACTTGTTCTTGACAACGAAGCGGATACGGCGGGTATGCCCGAAAGCGACCTTGCCGCCGCACGATTCGAAGAAGATGGCAAGATTAAGTATCGCTTCACCCTTCAAATGCCCAGCTATCTCGCCTATATGACCTACGGTCCCAACCGAATGCTACGCGAAAAACTTTACCGAGCTTACAATACGCGTGCACCCGAAAACGGCGAAGTGATCGACGAAATTTTGGCGCTTCGCGAAGAGAAAGCCAAGCTTTTGGGCTACGAGAATTATGCCGCTTACGCACTCGAAACGCGCGACGCCTCCTCCGAAGAAGAGGTGTTGCGTTTTTTGCATACCCTCGCGGATGCGGCGCTTCCGCAGGCGCGCAAAGAGCTTGAGAGGTTGCGACGCTTCGCCGAAGAGACCGACGGTATCGAAAAACTCGAAGCCTACGATGTCGCTTACTACTCCGAAAAACTCAAAAAATCGCTCTTCGATTACGACGATGCGATGAGCAAGCCCTACTTCGAACGCCGTGCCGTGCTCTCGGGTCTGCTCTCGTTGGTAGGCGAGCTTTTCGGTGTTCGCTTCGAACCCGTAGAGGTACCAGTCTGGCACGATACGGTCGAAACTTACGACATTTACGACGATAAAACGCATTTCGGTCGTATCTATTTCGATCTCGAAGCGCGCAAAGAGAAACGCGGCGGTGCATGGATGCACGATTGGGAGACGCATTTTATCGATAAGAAGCAAACCTTACACGGCGCGTCGGCTTTTGTCGTCTGCAACTTCGCTCCCGAAACTCCGCAAACTCCCTCTTTACTACGCCACGACGATGTGGTGACACTCTTTCACGAAATGGGACACGCCATCCATCATCTCTTCAGCGAAGTACCGGAACGTGCCGTATCGGGGATTCACGGTGTTGCGTGGGATGTGGTGGAGTTCCCTTCGCAATTTTTGGAAAACTTCGCCTACGAAGCGGCGATTCTCAAACGTTTCGCCAAACACTACCGTACCGGAGAGAGCATTCCCGATACCCTTCTTGAAAAAATCAAACGCACCAAAAACTTCCAAGCCGCCCTCGGTATCCTCAGACAAGTGGAGTTTTCGCTCTTCGATTTTATGCTGCACCAAAAACGTTACAGCGGCGATGCGGTACAAGCGCTACTTGATAAGATACGTGAAAAGACCGCCCTTATCAAACCGCCCGCATACAATCGCTTCCAGCACGGATTCGCCCATATCTTTGCCGGCGGCTATGCCGCGGGATACTACAGTTACAAGTGGGCGGAGGTTTTGAGCGCCGACGCTTTTTTTGCGTGCGTAGACGAAAAAGAGGGTATTCGCAAAGAGACGGCACAAGGTTACAAACGTCACATTCTTGCCCGCGGCGGTTCCGAAGAGATGAGCGACCTCTATCAAGCATGGATCGGACATCCGCCCAAGGTCGAAAGCTTATTGAGGCTTTACGATATCGGGTAAGCGAGTATGTGGTACAATGGACGAACGATACGCCCGCAACGAGCGAACCGCGCGCTTCGCTCCAACGCATAGCCGATAACAATAAACGAAACAAAAGGATATTCAGGTGCAAATGAAAGAGTACGGCTACCTCGTCGCCATCATTGTCGCCATCTTCACCATCACTCTCCTGGGTGCCGTTTACAGCCCTACCTTCGAAGAGCAAAAAAGCTTTTTGGAACTTTTCTTTTTGATGGGCAGTTTGCTTTTTATCTTTTCGGCGCTGGTACTTTTCGCTACCCTCGGCTTCGCTTCTTTCGCACTCTATGCCGCCGTCTTTTTGGCTGCCGTTATGGGGATGTACGGCATCGAAGGTGCGGCGCTGGTGGTGTTGTTGACCTATCTGGCCTGGGGAGGCATCTTCGGTATGCAATTTTTACTGTTGGCATACGGTACGAAAAGTGCGTTGGAATGGTTCGAAAGCCGTTATACGTATCGTAACTTTCGCTACGAATATGTGGCGTTTTATCCGATGATTTGGATCGATTATCTGTTGTTGGAGGCGTTACCGTCGCTCTTTTTGAGAGAGCGACCGTTGCATCTGAAACCCAAGCGGGTGTCGGAAGGGATGAAAGCGCTCTTGCCGCCGCGCTGATCCTTAAGCTTCTTCTTTTTTACCGAATCCGAAAAAGCGTTTGATACGCTCGCAAATCGTGACCGATTTGGTCTCGATACGGCACACGTCCGCTTCCTCCTCTCCGACCAACGATTCGATACGATGCGGCTGTTTTTTGCCCTCGATAACAAAGCGCAACGCATTGAGACGGATAAAACCTTCGGCGTCTTTTTGGTTATAGACTTCGTCCTCTTCGAAGGTGGAGTGCTCTTCGGAGTAGAGCGAAGTAGGCGACGTACGACCCACGACGATAACGTTGCCTTTGTAGAGTTTAAGTCGCACTTCGCCGTTGACGTTCTCTTGCGTCGCATCGATCGCCGCTTGCATCATGCGACGCTCGGGAGACCACCACATGCCGTTGTAGATAAGCTTGGCGTAGCGCGGCATCATCTCGTCTTTGAGGTGCGCTTCTTCGCGATCGAGTGTGATCGACTCGATGGCGCGATGCGCCTTGAGCAAAATCGTACCGCCCGGCGTCTCGTAACACCCGCGCGCTTTCATTCCCACCATACGGTTTTCGACGATATCGATACGCCCGATACCGTGTTTGTTGCCGTAGTCGTTGAGTCGTTTGAGTAACGTCGCGGGAGAGAGCGCTTCGCCGTTGATGGAGACGGGGTCGCCCTTTTCAAATCCTATCGTGATATACTCGGGCGTATCGGGCGCCTTTTCGGGACTAGTCGTCCAGAGCCACATATCCTCTTCGGGTTCCGCCGCGGGGTCTTCGAGAATTTGCCCTTCGTAAGAGATATGCAACAGGTTCGCATCCATACTGTAAGGCGATTTTTTACCCTTCTTTTCGATGGGAATGCCGTGTTCTTCGGCATACGCCAAGAGTTTTTCTCGGCTGTTAAGATCCCATTCGCGCCAAGGTGCGATAACGGTAAGTTCGGGATTGAGCGCCAAATAGCCGAGCTCGAAGCGCACCTGGTCGTTTCCTTTGCCCGTCGCGCCGTGCGCCACCGCATCCGCACCCACTTTTCGCGCGATTTCGACTTGTTTTTTCGCAATCAGCGGTCGTGCGATGGAAGTACCCAGCAGATACTCCCCTTCGTAGATCGCATTGGCGCGAAACATCGGAAAGACAAAATCGCGCACAAACTCCTCGCGCAAATCTTCGATAAAGATATTTTCGGGCTTGATACCCAGATCGAGCGCCTTTTGACGTGCGGGCTCCACCTCTTCGCCCTGTCCCAAATCGGCGGTGAAGGTCACCACCTCGCAGTCGTATTCGTCCTGCAACCATTTGAGGATGATACTGGTATCCAAACCGCCGCTATAAGCCAAAACAACTTTTTTAACCTCTTTTTTCGCCATTGCCGTACCTTCAGTTTTATTGACGCGATTTTAGCGTAAAATTTGTAATATATCGATTGAAGTCGCTATAATAGCATCACAACCTATAAGGACTGTCGTATGAAACTGGGTGTCAACATCGACCATATCGCCGTACTGCGCGAAGCCAGACGCGTCGCCGATCCCGATCCCATCGACGCACTGGGGATCTGCAAACGCGCCGGCGCCGATCAGATCACTTTTCACCTGCGCGAAGACAGACGCCATATCCACGACGAAGATGCCGCGCGCATCGTCGCGCAAAGCGCATTACCGACCAATATGGAGTGTGCCATCGCACCGGAGATGATAGAGATCGCCTGCCGCCTGCGTCCGCATCGCGTCACCTTGGTGCCCGAAAAGCGAGAAGAGGTGACCACCGAAGGTGGGCTTGCCGTACAAAAAGAGCGCAAACGCATCGCCGAAGCGATAACGCGTTTGCAAGAACAAGAGATCGAAGTCTCGCTATTTATCGATCCGACGATCGAAGCGGTAGAGACGTCGCATGTGCTGGGTGCGGAGTGGATCGAGTTTCATACCGGCACTTACGCCAATATCCATGCGATGCTCTACGGTAACCTCTCGCGCACCCCGCACCGCATCGAAGCGCTCGATCTAAGCCGTGCCGAACTCAAAGCCCTGCGCGACAAAGAGC
>JALVPA010000029.1 GCA_027026055.1 Campylobacteraceae bacterium
GCGATGACGAAATCGCTTTGCGACAGACGCAATGTTTCGGCACGCAATATTCTACACAATCCCGTCCAACTCGTCACTCCCAAAATCAAAACCAAAAAGAGTAGCCGCACATCGGCGCGTTCCAACGATGTGGCAAAAAGATCGGCACGTGTCTCCAGCATCACTTGCATCGTCAGTACACCAGCCGCGATCAGCAATACGCCCGGAATCGAACTGAGTACGGTATAGAGGTACTGCACAGCATCGTCGATCCGGCCGCGGAAATATCCCGCCGCAATTCCCAACACCAACGCCAAAGGTAGCGTCACCAGTGTCGTCAGCGTACCGATCAACACCCCGGTACGAACACTTTTTAGCGTGATATAGAACACATCGACACCCACTTTGTCCGTACCCAAGACGTGATACGAAAAGCTCATCGCATAAAGCCATAGCAGCGTACCGCCCGCCACGACAAACGTCACGTAGGCGCTTCCCCACGGCAGTTCCCTTTCCTCTTTATTCTTTTTTCGAAGATATCGATGCGGAAGCGTCAACAAAAACATCGATAGGTAGGCGATCAGCGCGACATACCACCCGTTGGCAATCCACCGATCGGTATGCACCTCTTTAAGCGGCAAGTAGCGTTGCGCTACGGTTCCGTTGCCCTCCGTCACCAAAGATTTGACATACTCGTGCGTAGCGAAAGGAGCGGAGTAGGTGCGTTCGCTCGTTTCGATACGATGCTGCATCGCCATATCCAATAACGACACAATCCTCGAACCGTCGCCACTCTCGAAGCGGATCGAGTCCGCCATCGCAATGACCGCATAAAACCCCAAGATCACCGCCGAAATCATCGCGCTACGTTCGGCAAAAATCCGTCGCCACATACGACGTGCCTGCGGATCGTTGCGCAGACGCCGCCATCGAAAGAACACAATCGCCGCCACCGTCCAAAGTAAGATGTCGCTATAGAGCGGATGCCAACTCATAAGCGTACCCTCGGATCGAATATCGCATAAGAGATATCAGTCGCTATCAATCCGACGATATAAAGTACGGAGCCCAAAAAGACCATCGCTTTGACAATCCCGAAATCTTGTGCGCGTATCGCATCGATCGTGTAAGACCCCAATCCCGGTATCCCGAAAAAGGATTCGAGAATCAAACTTCCCATAAAAAGTGTCGGGATCACCACGACCACCCCCGTCAAAATAGGAAGCATCCCGTTTTGAAGCACATGACGAAACAAAACGGTACGCTCGCTCAAACCTTTGGCTCTGGCGGTACGCACATACTCTTGGTTGATCTGCTCCAAAAAGATCGAACGATACCAGCGTATCCCAGCACCCATACCGGAAACCACTCCCACCAATACGGGCAACACGACAAACTTGAAGCCCTGCGCACCTTCCGCATACCCCGAAATAGGCACCCAATGCCACATTTTGGCAAAAATCACCTGCGCAAATATAATGTAAAAGAGCGCGGAGACGGACATCATCGCAACCGTCGCGATCATCATCGCCTTTTCGACCCGCGTTTGCCGAAACAAGACGGCAATCAACGCCAAAACGATATTGCTTGCCAACGCAATCAAAAAGGTCGGCACCGCAATCGCCAAACTCGGCCACATCCTTTCGCGTATCTCGTGCGCGATGTCTCTGCCCGCATCGGATTTACCGAAATCGAACCGGAAGAGCTTGACGGATTCGTCAAAAAAAAGCGTCTCGGTCAGATGCCTCACGCCTTTTTCTTTTTCATTATAAAAGAGCGGTTTGTCGTAACCGTGTTCGGCTTTCCATGCGGCGATCATCTGCGGCGTCACCCGTTTCCCTCCCAATTGGGCACGCGCCATATCGTCAGGGCTATTGACGGTGAAAAAGAGCAAAAAGGTGATGATATTGATACCCGCAAGTATCGGTACGGCATACAAAATTCTTCGCAATATATACGCACCCATCTCAACACTCCTTTTTGATCACGCGATTTTCTCTACGCCGATAAAGCGCGACGGTACCCCACACAAAGAGCGCTATCGCCCCCGCACTCGCAATCATGGGCGCCGTTGCGGGTCGGTTATAGCGCTCCTGATAAGCGATACGGCGTTGCGGCGCGATATTTTTGTATTTGAGCGTATTGTTCGCCATGGCATTGGCGACCACATTTTCGTACCATGCGTGCAACAACGAGATACTTTTGGGATAGACACCCCAAACCCACGGCGCATCTTTACGCGCGATCTCTACCATCTGCGCGACAAGTCTACGTCGTTCGGGAGAATCGGGCATCGTTTTGATACGATCGAAAAGTGCGTCGAAACGTGGATTGGCGTAATTGGCACTGTTCATGCCCGCCCCTCGGGTCGCCGTGACGGCATTGGGCCCGTAAAGCAAAAAGAGAAAATTCTCCGCATCGGGATAGTCGGCGTTCCACCCCCAAGAAAAAATCTGCGCTTTTCCGAGACGTATCTTCTCTTGGAATCGATTATAATCGGTTGCCCGCACCACCAATTCGATGCCAAGCTTCGCAAATTGTTTGCGACGCCACTCCAAAAGCGCCCGATCGTCGGGACCGGTCGCCGTCACGTCGTAGTAGAGTTTGAGCGGTTTGCCCGTAGCAGGGTCGATGCCGTTCGGATAACCCGCTTTTGCCAACAACGCCTTGGCTTCCGAAATCGTACGGCGTATGCATTTGCCTTCCTCCCAACGATAGACATAGGTATCGCATGCCGCTTTTCCCTCGCCGTGTCCGGCGATTCCGGGCGGTACGGGACCATGTGCGACCACACCGCGACCGTTCATAAAAATGGAGATGTACTCTTCGGTGTCTTGCGCGATAGCGATAGCGCGTCTTAGCAATCGATGTTTTTCGTCATATCCGCCGACGACGGGATCTTCCATATTGAACGCCATATAAAAAATCGAAGGTTGTATCGCCGTCAACATCTTGATCTTTTTGGCGCGCATCTCGTCGCTCAATCCCATCTCGCCTTGTGCGGAAATGCGAATCGCTTGATCGAACGCCTCCGATCCTACCCCCGATGCGTCGTAATAGCCTTGCAAAAACTTGTTCCACAAAGGAATATTCTCTTTTTCCATACTAAAAACGACGCGTTCGATAAAAGGCAAAGTACGTCCGCCCGCCCTCTTTAAGACGTCGGCATTTTTATAACGTCGATACTCCTCATCGGAAAGTACGGGAAAAGTCTCTTTGTGAAAGAGCGGATTTTTCGTCAAAACCATCCGCCGCTCGGGGCGAAACTCGGAAAGATAGTACGCGCCCGATCCCACCGGAGCGGTATCGAGATCGATATCGGCGTCGCGCAATGCCGGCTGGGCGTAAAAGGCTTCCGCCTCCCACGGGACGGGCGCAAAAAAGTACATCGCCATCCAATAGAGAAATTGCGGATAGCGTCCTTTTATCACAATGTCGAAATGTCGATCGTCGAGAACCTTGACACCGCTTATGTGTAACGGGCGCAAATCGAACCACTCCCCCGCTCTTTTTTCCCTCACCGCTATCGGCGAATAACGCTTGGAAAAGTCGGCCAAACCGACAATATATTGCATCATCATATCCAAAATCGGCGAATGGTTGACGCGTAACGCCATCCGCTTGATCGCATAGACATAATCGTATGCGGTGACGGTACGCGACGCTTTGGGAGAGATATCGTAAGCGGATCGAAGCGACTGCGCCGTTTCGGCGTCGATACGAATCCGAGGCATACCGCGTTTATCTTTGACAAAAGCGGCATGCGGGGCGTAGCGTATATCCGAACGTAACGCAAAACGATAGCGCGTATAGGCGATTGACGTGTTCTCTTCCGTCGGACGCAACGCTTTGTCAAGGTAGATGACTTCGGGCATTTTACTCAGGGTTAAAGGTTCCAACGTATAGGGACGTTTCAGATAATTGTATTGTAACGGCGGTTCGTAGATCTGTCCCAATACCATCCATTCGTTCGAACTGTACGCAATAACGGGATCGAGATGTTTCGGAGGGGAAGAAAAAGGTACGAAAAGTGTTTTCGACGCCGTTTCCGATGAGGGATAAGGAGTATTCCAAATCACCGCATATAGTGACGAAATTGCAACCAAATACCCTATCCACCACCTTTTTAGACGCCGCACCGATTCCTCTTTTGTCTTTGTTTTTTCGATAGAGGATTGTACCATAATTACGAAAGAATGTGGAATTCGGATATTTTTACTCTTTATTTTATCAAAAAAATTTATTTACTTGAAACGAAAAAAGAGGCTATTTTTGGCGTCATTCTATTAAAATATCTTATTGAAGTCATTAAAATAAAGCGTTTAATAATTGTTTAATTTGGTTTTAAATGAGATTGCCATACAATGAAACGTCAACAATCCAAAAATTTTTAACAAGAAGGAAGACTATGGCACGAGTAGTAGTAATGGGCGGCGGTGTCTCGGGACATACTGCCGCGACGTTTGCGAAAAAGTGGCTTGGTAACGAACACGAAGTCGTGGTCGTCACTCCCAACTCCAACTGGAACTGGATCCCTTCCAACATCTGGGTCGGCGTCGGTCAGATGACAAAAGAAGATGTCGTGTTCCCGTTGGCTCCCGTTTACGAAAAAGCGGGGATCGATTATCGTCAAGCCAAAGCGGTATCGATCCATCCCGAGGGTAAAGAGGGTAGCGACACGCCCTATATCACGATCGAATATACCGGACAAGGCAAAGAGGGGCAAACGGAGGAAGTTACATACGACTACCTCATCAACGCGACGGGTCCCAAACTCAACTTCGACGCAACGCCCGGGTTGGGTAACGGCGAAGGTCAAATCGGCGATTATACCGTTTCTGTCTGTACGGCGGATCATGCGGTACACGCCAATTTGGAATTGCAAAAGATCTTCGAAAAAGCCAAAACCGAAAAGCAAAAAATTCTTGTAGGTACCGGCCACGGTATGTGTACCTGCCAAGGCGCGGCGTTCGAGTATATCTTCAATATCGAACACGAAGCGAACAAAGCGGGCGTAAGAGATAACCTCGAAATCAAATGGATCTCCAACGAATCTTTCCTCGGCGATTTCGGTATCGGCGGTTTGCATATCAAACGCGGTATGTATGCGGCCAGTTCCAAGCTCTTCGCCGAATCGCTCTTCGTCGAACGCGGGGTAGAGTGGATTATCGGTGCGCACGTCAGTAAAGTCGAAGAGGGTAAAGTCCATTACGAACTGCTTGACGGAACGACGGGCGAAGAGACCTTCGATTTTGCGATGTTGATTCCTCCTTTTGCGGGCGTAGGCCTCAAGGCTTACAACAAAGCGGGCGAAGATATCACCGATACGATCTTCGCACCCAACGGCTTTATGAAAGTCGATGCGGACTATACGCCCAAACCGTACGAAGAGTGGAAAGCGAGCGATTGGCCCAGAACCTATCAAAACCCCACCTACAAAAACATGTTTGCTGTCGGTATCGCCTTCGCACCGCCGCATCCGGTATCCAAACCGATGAAATCGGCAAACGGTACGCCTATCACACCGGCACCGCCGAGAACCGGTATGCCTTCGGGTATCATCGGAAAGGCGGTAGCGCATTCCGTCGTCGATATGATCAAAGAGGGAGAAAACGCGCACTTGCACGAAGCCTCCATGGCGGAAATGGGTGCGGCGTGTGTCGCATCCGCGGGTAAAGGCCTCACCGACGGTACGGCGGCGGCATTGACCGTCTATCCCGTCGTTCCCGATTTCGAGAAGTATCCCGGTATCGGACGCGATCTCGACTATACCTTCGGAGAAATCGGTCTTGCGGGCCACTGGATCAAGCATATCTTGCACCATATGTTTATTTACAAAGCGAAACTTAAGCCGGGTTGGACACTTATTCCCGAATAATCAAAAAGAGAACAAAAGGAGAAACAATTATGGGTAGCGTAGACCACTCAATCGAAAAACACGTCAAACCGTACGAGCCGAGCTTCGAGACGATGGTGCCCACACCGTTCGTTAAATTTATGAGAACGTGTGTTATTTGGCAATTTATCCGCTTTATCATCATCAATATCAAAATGATTTTGGTGGTGATGAAAAGTCACTGATACGCCTTATCGTTCGACGTCTTACGTCGAACATTGCTTTCATTTTTAATTTCTCTCGTATACCTTTTTTTAAGAAATCGTTTAGGATTTTTTAACTATAGGTATCGTAACGCTTCTCAAAAGGCTGCTTAAATGGTAAAAGAGTTGACGGTCTATCCCGACGACAGGATTTTGGCGTGCGGAGACGTACGAGGTTTCGACGAGAGTGTCGGTCGCTTGTTCGACGATATCATCGAAACAATGAAACATCACGATCTCGACGCACTAAGCGCCATACAGGTGGGGCACCCTTTTAATATGTTTGTCGTCAAAAGGGGTGAGGAGTATATCGAGTTTGCCAATCCGCGTATCCTCAAAAAAGAAAAACCTTTCGAAGCGGAAGAGACAAGTAGCTACTATCCCGGTGTGACCGCCGTTGTCCCCCGTCACGAAAAACTCAAGATCGTCTATGAAGATCGAAACGGCAACACTTGTTATATGGATATCGACGGAGACAAGCATTTCGCGGCTATGTTTCAGCAGATGATGGACTTTTCACTGGGCGGTACGATGCTCGATCGCATCGACAAAAAACAGCGCGAAAAGATCCTCGAAGCGCTCGAAAACGACGGACGCATCCCGCAACCCGGCGATGTGTGCCCCACTTTTTCTCGCAAAGACTATTTCGTCTCTTTTACCGACAAAATCCTCTTTTTGATGGCTCTTACGCTACTGACACCGCTCTTTTCGTTCGAAAAATCGACGGTCGAAAAGATCTACCTCTTCGACAAAATCGCCTTTCCCGCCGTTATCGTACTGATGATAGGCTTTTTTCTCTATGCCTTTTACGAGTCGAAAAAATACCGCCAATGCTCCTCTTGCCAAGTCGGCAACAATATCGGCGTGGTAATCAAACGCACCGTCGCGGCAGCGGTACTTGCCGCCGGCGCGTATTTTTTGGTCAATCCGCATTAATCTTCCGCCAATTCAACCAATAAGTGCAATTTCTAAAAGATAGTCGAGAAAGAGCGGGCTAACCGAATATAGGTTATCCTTTTTTCGACCAAAAAGAAAGGAATTGCATGACCTATAAACAATTAACCCTAC
>JALVPA010000030.1 GCA_027026055.1 Campylobacteraceae bacterium
GTGCGGTTTATTCGCAATTTCGAATTTTTTTCCTTGCAACCCCAACGAGATGGAGCTGACAAGTCCGTTCTCTTCCAACAACGCAAGTGTGCGATAGACGGTAGCGATACCGATGGAAAGAGAGGGATATTTCTCTTTAAGAAGCATATAGAGCTTTTCCGAAGTAAAGTGTCCCGGGTTTTCATACAGAGTCGCCAAGATTGCTTCGCGCTGCGAAGTAAATTTGAGACCGTCGTTTTTGAGAATCTTTTTAAAGGTATCGAGCAGTTCGTCATAGCTCATATTTTGGAAAGATTGTTTCATATCGGATATAGCCTCTTTTGATAATGATACTCATATCATAGCAAAAAAACGCTTTCTTAAGCTCTCTTGGTTACAATCGGCGCAATAGGAAAAAAGGAAAAAGATGATTATACGCAAACTTTTCAAGTTTGAAAATGCCCACATCGTACGTATGTGTACCACGAGAAGATGTAGCGAAAACATTCACGGACACTCCTATAAAGTGGAAGTTTTGCTGGAGTCGAACTATCTCGATAACGGTCAGATGGTTTATGACTTCGGATTGACGAAACTCTATATCAAAGAGATAATCGACGCATTCGACCATGCGATCACATTGTGGCAAAAAGACGATTCCTCTTATATCGAAGCGATGCAGAAACATAGTAACCGTTGGGTTTTATTACCCGTTTCTCCTTCCGCCGAACAATTCGCCCGTGTATTTTTCCTGTTGATTGAGCGTATTTTGACATGTACGGAGAAGAAAAACGGCGAAAAGGAAGTGCGTTTACATAGTGTGATTGTACACGAGACCGATACGGGGTATGCCCAAGCGTTCTACGAAGACGCCCATAGCGAGATAATGGGAAAAATCGATTTGAAAGAGATTCGTTTTTCGAATCAGGTCAAAAAAGAATGGCGAGATCCGCAGATGTGGGAAAAATTGGTGGCAGGCGAAAGACTCGTTGCACCCGAAACAATTTGATTCGTTTGGTTTTTCACTTTATAATTACGAGAAAGGATGACGATGTTTGACGAAATGATAATGATACACGCACTATTGATAAAAGTTTTTTTAGCGGTATTGGCGGCGGGGATTGCGGTTCCTTATCTATTCGGTAAAGAAGGGAGCGCTTTTAAAAAAGCGGCATTTATCTATACCCTTGTTTTTCAGGCGATCGCGACAATGGTCGCATTTTCCGGTCTGGTCGCGATGATTTCGGTAAAGATCCCGATGAATATCGGAATTTGGATCATGACGGTATCGTGGGTGATGCTAATGTTTGTCGAAATCAAAAAATACAAGCTTATCAAAAACGCCGATCTTTCCAAAGAGGGTCATTTGAAATTGGTCAAAAGTGCTTTCGTTAAAGTTTCCGTAGTCGAGATCGTGCTTGTAGCATTGGTCGTATTTCTCAAAGTGATGGAAGCCAAAGGTGCAGTATCTTTATCATAAAGAAGCGGGTCTTCCCGCTCTCAAGTTGGAAGGCGACGCATACAAGTACCTTTTTAAGGTTCGTAGGCATAAGCGTGAAATGCCCGTTTTGATGCGCAACTTGCAAAGCAATACGCTTTATACCTATCGTATCGATACACTCGATAAAAAAAGCGCGTTTTTAACATTGCTCTTAGCAGAGGAATACCCCGTTATCCCTAAAAGATATTTGCATATCGGTTGGTGCACGATAGAGCCCAAAAGCGTTGAAAAGGTTTTGCCGACCTTGAATGAAATAGGGGTTGAAAAAATCACGTTTATTTCATGCCGACGATCGCAAAGACAATTTAAAATCGATTTCAAACGTTTGGAAAAGATTTTGATCAACTCTTCTCAACAGTGCGGACGAAGCAGATTGATGCAATTGGAGACTTCAGAGAGTTTGGAAGATTTCGTAGCGACATACCCCGAGAGTGTATTGATAGATTTTTCCGATGAGGCATTGAGGTGCGATCGTGACGATATCGACATTGCGGTTGTCGGTTGCGAAGGAGGCTTTACCGAAGAAGAAAGAGCGATGTTTGAGCGTATCGTAGGATTCGATACGCCGTTGATACTCAAAAGCGAGAGTGCTACGTGTGCGATCGCATCGAAATTGTTGTTATAACATTAATATATATAGCCTACACAATTTTGAACATCAAGTGAGAATTTTCAGAAAAATAGAAAAAAACACGAAAACCTCTTGACAAGGGTGGGGTTACCTGCTATAATACGCGTCCACAAACACAGGGAAGGCATCGGGTTGATGCGAGGAAGCTGTGTAAGAGTGATGGTCTTTAACAACCGAATA
>JALVPA010000031.1 GCA_027026055.1 Campylobacteraceae bacterium
ATACGTATTTTAAAAACGCCGCACGTTTTTTTATCGGCTCCGTCAACACAATCTCGGATTCTCTCCATGCGATAGCCAAAACCAATCCCGGAAATCCGGCACCCGTACCTACATCCAGCAACGAGTCGGGTTTCTCGACAAACGATAGAGGTCCCAACGCGTCCTCAATATGTCGCCAAACGGTATGAATATCTTTCGCACCGCTTAAGTTATGGGTACGATTCCACTCTTCCAAACGCCGCGCAAAACGTATCAGGCCTTCCGCATCGACATCTCTGTTCGCTTCGTCCAATATTTCGACAATTTTTTTTTCGTTCACGATTTTACCGTCCCACTTGTTGTCATACTCAAAATAAAAAAGCGACACCCGAATTATATTGGGTTTACAAAAGATGCCCCAACTGTTCTTTTTTGGTCTTCAAATAAGCCTCGTTATGCGGATTCGGAGAGACTTTGATTGGCAAGCGTTCGACGATCTCGATATCTTTGAGACTTTCTATTTTGGCGGGGTTGTTTGTCAAAAGCTTAAGCTTTTCGATACCGAAATGGTGCAAAACGAACTCCACGATCTCATACGTACGCTCGTCCGCGCGAAAGCCGAGCTGATGATTTGCCGCAACCGTATCGAATCCTTCGTCTTGTAACGCGTAAGCATTTACCTTATTAAGCAGCCCGATATTGCGTCCCTCTTGACGATGATAGATCACCATCCCGCCCTCTCGCGCAATCGATTCCAAAGCATATTCGAGTTGTTCTCCGCAGTCGCACTTTACCGACCCTATCGCATCACCCGTCAAGCACTCCGAATGGACTCTAACGATCGGCGCTTCCAACGATTTTAAATTCTCCGTAAAAATCGCCAAGTGCTCTTTGCCTTCGCCGTCTTTGAACGCTTGTATCTTAAATGTACCGTACTTGGTAGGCAAAGTGGCGATCCGGGAAATCTCTATCTCTTTTTTCATAGGGAAAATTATACTGAAAGATTGAGGAATTACGCATTAGGCATTAGGAATTTTCGGTAAAATGGCATAAAACCATTTATCGAAGGCTTTTCATGTTTGCACGTTTTAGACGACGAAGACTCCACCCCGTATTGCGCGACCTGCTTCAAGAGACGAGCCTGGATGTCAACGACTTTATCTATCCGCTCTTCGTGCGTAGCGGCGAGGGGATCAAAAAAGAGATAGACTCGATGCCCGGCGTCTTTCAGATGAGTATCGACGAGATTCTCAAGGAGTGCGAAAACCTGAAGGCACTCGACATCCGATCGATTATCCTTTTCGGCATTCCCGACGTCAAAGATAGCGTCGGTAGCGAAGCGATGTGCGAACACGGCATCATCTCCGAAACCCTGCGCGCCGTTAAAGCGGCGCACCCCGACATGCTCGTCGTTACCGACCTGTGCTTTTGCGAATATACCGACCACGGGCACTGCGGTGTTCTCGATCCCGTACTCGAGACGGTCGATAACGATATCACGCTGAACAATCTCGCCAAACAAGCGGTGGTACATGCCAAAGCGGGCGCGGATATGATCGCCCCCAGCGGCATGATGGACGGGATGATCGAAGCGATTCGTCGAGGGCTTGACGAGGCGGGCTTTAGCCATATCCCTATCATGAGCTACTCGACAAAGTTCGCTTCGGCCTACTACGGTCCTTTTCGCGACGTCGCCGAAAGCGCGCCGAGCTTCGGCGATCGCAGAAGCTATCAGATGAATCCCGCCAACCGTCGCGAAGCGATCGCGGAGAGCATTGAAGACGAACGGCAAGGCGCCGATATCTTGATGGTCAAACCCGCCCTTGCCTATATGGACATCATCCGCGATATCAAAGAGCACACCACGCTTCCCTTGGCGGTCTATAATGTCAGCGGCGAATACAGCATGCTTAAAATGGCGGCAAAAGCCGGCGTCATCGACTACGAACGCGTCATGATGGAGACGCTGCTCGGCTTCAAACGCGCCGGTGCGGATATCATCATCACCTATCACGCCAAAGAGGCGGCGGCGTTACTACGTCGATAACCGTTTTGTCCCTTCAAATCTATTTGCGTTATAATCCCGCTCATGAATCTCAAAAACAAAACCGCAGCCTTTTTTACTATCATCGTCATCGCCGTGATCGTTGCAGCAATCTATCGCGGTATCGTTGCGCCCGTCACCGTCATCATCCAAGCGGGGCACGAAGGACGCACCTGCGGCAATACCGGTGCGGTATGCGACAACTATAAAGAAGTGGCGTGGAATATTCGTGTCGCCGACAAAGCGGCGGAGACATTGCGACACTGGGGCGTCGATGTCAAAAGGGTAGCCGCCGATGCCGCTTTCGAGCACGCCGAAATCGCCGTTGCCGTTCATTTCGATTCGGCAAAACGTCCGTGTCGTTCCGGCGCATCCGTCGGTTACCCGGATAACAACGCTTCGGCACGATTCGCCGAACATTGGAAAGGGATCTATCGTCGTTACTTTCCTTTCAAATGGCATAAAGACAACTTTACCGACAATCTCAAGCACTATTATGCCTACCGCCGTATCAAAGCCGACAAGTTCGTCGTCATGGAATTGGGTGAGCTCACCTGTAAACAACAGACCGATTGGCTCTACCCGAGACTCGACCGTATCGGCGAATTGATCGCCTACGCCATAGCGACGGAACTCGGAAAGCATCCGCCGAAACCGCGCCTCTAAACAATTTATGGTAAAATATCCGCTTCATACGCCGATACGGTGAACTTTCGCCGATAAGAAGGAAACATTACCATGCGACACTTTTTGACCCTTGCCGACTTTAGTAAAGAAGAGCTGCTTGAGATGCTCGATCTTGCCGTCAAGATCAAAGCGCAAACCAAACGGCGCGAATTCGTCTCCTATCTGGAACATCAAACGCTGGGGATGATCTTCGAAAAGAGCTCGACGCGCACCCGCGTGAGTTTCGAGACGGGCATCTACCAACTCGGCGGCGTCGGCCTTTTCCTCTCGGCGAACGATCTGCAGCTCGGCAGAGGCGAACCGCTCAAAGATACGGCACGCGTCATTAGCCGTATGGTCGATATGGTGATGATACGCACCTTCGAACACAGCAAACTCGAAGAGTTCGCCGCCTACTCAAAAGTCCCCGTCATCAACGGCCTGACCGACAGCTACCACCCCGTGCAGTTGATGACCGACTATATGACGATGATGGAGTACGATAAAGCGGATAATCCGATCGTCGCCTATGTGGGTGACGGTAACAATATGGCGCACAGTTGGTTGATGCTTGCCGCCATTATGGGCTTTGAACTGCGTATCGCCACACCGAAAGGGTACGAGTGCGACGAAGCGATCGTCGCCAAAGCGAAAACATTAGCCGAAAAAAGCGGTGCGACACTGCTATTTGGCAACGACCCCAAAGCGGCGGTCGAAGATACCGATGTGGTGACAACCGATACCTGGGTGAGCATGGGACAAGAAGACGAAAAAGAGGTTCGCCTTAAAGCCTTCGAAGGGTATGAAGTCAACAGTGCCATGATGGCGTTGGCAAAAGAGGATGCAATCTTTTTGCACTGCCTGCCCGCCTATCGCGGCTATGAAGTAAGCGAAGAGGTCTTCGAAGGCTATGCCGACGTAATCTTCGACGAAGCCGAAAACCGTCTGCATGCCCAAAAGGGCATTATGGTGTGGCTGGATAGGCACAGAGAAAGTTAAAAATTAGAAATTAAAATGGAGGGATAGCGAACAGTGAAAACAGAAAGAAGCTTACCGACACTCTTCGCTATTCACTCTCAAAAGGATCGCTTTTGAGTAATATCGACTTAGAAAAATTTGCCAAGTATTCCAAACCCGGCCCGCGCTATACCTCCTATCCGACTGCGCTGGAGTTTAACGATACATTCGGATACGAGGACTATATCGGCGCGCTCGAAAACGGCACCGAAAAACTTTCGATTTATGTGCATCTGCCCTTTTGTCGAAGTGCCTGCTACTTTTGCGGCTGCAATGTCGTCTTTACCTCCAAAGAGGAGAAGCTCAGCCGCTATGTCGAATATCTCAAAAAAGAGATCGATATCCTGGCTAAACATCTCGATACCTCGCGCGAAGTGATTCAGTTTCACTTCGGCGGCGGTACGCCGACCTTTTACAAAGCGTTCGAGCTTGACGAAATCGTACGTTATATCAAAGCGACGTTTCCGAAGTGGAGCGACGATGCCGAAGTGAGCGTAGAGATCGATCCTCGTTTTTTCAACGAAGATCAAATGAAAGTGTTCGCCAAACACGGTTTCAATCGCATCAGTTTCGGCGTACAGGACTTCGACCCGAAAGTACAGGAGACCATCCACCGTATCCAGCCTTTCGAAACGACACAAAATGCCGTAACGCTTGCACGCCGATACGGTATCGAGTCGATCAATATCGACCTTATCTACGGACTCCCTTATCAAACCTTCGAAAGTTTCGCCAAAACACTCGAACAAGCTATCGAACTCGATCCCGATCGCGTCGCCGTTTTTAACTATGCGCACGTACCGTGGCTAAAAAAAACGATGCGCAAATTCGACGAGACGACACTTCCTTCTCCCGATACCAAACTTAGAATTTTCCGTCACACCATCGATACCTTTACAACACACGGTTATAAGATGGTAGGAATGGACCACTTCGCAAAGCCCGACGACGAACTCTTCGGCGCCATCGCCAAAGGGGAGTTGCACCGTAACTTTCAAGGCTACACCACCAAAGGAGGCGCCAATTTGATTGGCATCGGGCTTACCAGCATCGGCGAAGGGGCGCGTTACTATGCGCAAAACACCAAAGATATGAAGCGTTACGAAGCGGCGATCGATGCGGGAAGATTGCCGTATGAGCGCGGCGTAGCACTCAGTGACGACGATCTGCTTCGCAAAACGGTGATTATGGAGCTGATGGCAAACTTTTCGGTCAATATCCCGCGTATCGAAAAAGAGTTCGGTATCGATTTCAAAACCTATTTCGACGATGCTCTGCAAGCGCTTAAAGAGTTCGAAGAGGCCGAGCTTATACAAATCGACGACGAAAAAATCGCCGTTAGCCCTACGGGTACGTTACTGATACGCAATATCGCCATGCCCTTCGATGCCTATATGAAAAAATACGAAGGCAGTAAAAAGAGCTTTTCAAAGACGGTATAATAGAGTGAAGAATGAAGGGTGAAGAGTTGATATATGCTTTTCTTTACAAAAAGCTTTTATTTAAAAAAAGATGTGAATGAGGAATTAGGAATGAAAAATTGCGGTAAGCTTTTATTAAATAAAGGCATTGCAAAGCAATGCACACCAAAACTATTCACTCCTCACTCTTCACCCTTCACTAAAAAACGCCTCGGGAGTTTTGCATGAAAACTCCCGAAACGCTCTTTAACTTCTCCGAAACCAGTGACGCCTGCATCAAATGCGGCAAGTGCATTCCCGTCTGTACGATCCACCAAGTTAACCCCGACGAAACCACTTCGCCACGCGGTTTTATCGACCTGCTCGGTGCTTATCAACGAGGGCATCTACCGCTGGATAAAACGGCGAAAGAGATCTTCGAGAGCTGCTTTTTGTGCACCAACTGCGTCGATGTCTGCCCCAATAGCCTACCGACCGATATGGTGATCGAAGAGGTGCGTGCCGATCTGGCGGAAAAGTACGGTATTGCATGGTTCAAACGCATCGCTTTTTGGCTACTAGAACACAGAGCGGTGATGGATGCGGTGATGAAGCTTGGCTTTATGTTCAAAACCTGCGCGCTCAAAGAGGATCCGAAAGGGCGCGGGCTTATCGCGCGTTTTCGTATGCCGCTGGTCAAAAAGGGGCGTCTGCTGCCTTCTATGGCAAAAAAGAGCTTTCTCAACAGCTACCCCGAACGCATCGAAAGCAAGCAAAAGAAACAAAAGGTGGCGATCTTTATCGGCTGTCTTGCCAACTACAACTACACCTCTATCGGCGATGCTTTGGTAAAGATCTTGCGCTATCTCGATATCGAGGCGGTGATCCCGAAAACGCAGCAGTGCTGCGGTGCACCCGCCTACTTTACCGGTGCGCAAGCCTCTGTAGAGCGGATGACCAAAAAAAATATCGCGCTCTTCGAAGCGCTCATCGAAAAAGAGCGGGTCGATGCGATCTTGATCCCCGAAGCGACTTGCTCGGCGATGGTGGTGCATGATTGGGCGATCTTTTTTAAAAACCGCAAGCAGCCCGAATGGGAAGCACGCGCCAAGGCGGTGGCGCAGAAGGTACATATGGCAACCGAGTGGTTCTATAGCGCCACCGACCTGCACGATCGTCTTGCCAAAGCGGGCAAAAAGATAGAGGCAACGGTGACCTACCACGATCCCTGTCATGCGCGCAAGGTACAAGGGATCTGGAAAGAACCGCGCAAACTGTTGCAAGAAAACTATACGCTTACCGAGATGAGCGATCCCAACCGCTGCTGCGGCTTTGGAGGCGTGACGATGCAGACCGAGAAGTTTCATCTTGCCGAAGCGGCGGGCAAGCCCAAGGCGGCGATGATCCGAGATACAGGCGCGAACTACGTAAGCGCAGAGTGTAGTGCGTGTCGCGTGCAACTGAGCGAAGCGATGCACAGTGCGGGGGTGGAGACGGTTTTTAAAAACCCGTTGGAGCTGATTGCCGAGGCCCTACCGGAATCGACCGTTAATTAACTTTATCTCTTTTGAGGCACTAAAGCAAAGATATTCTCTCCCGCTTCATGCCGATAGACAAGTTTGTATCCGAGTTTTTCGACAATCGTATGTACGATATAAAGTCCCAAACCGAATCCGCTACTACGCTTTTCGGCTTGAGAAAAAGGTTCGGTGTAATATTCAATCGGATGTTCCAACGCTTTGCCTTTGGAGACGATTTCAATCGTTTTATTACGATTGCGCACCAACACGCATTTGTCTTCTCCGTATTTCATGCCGTTGTCTATAAGATTTTTCAACACAAGCGCCATCAATTTCACGTCGGTCGTCAAGGCGATATCGCTTATATCGAGTTTCAAACATTTGGTTTGATCCATCAATAGCTCTTGCGCTTTTGCCATCACTTCCGAAAGCATAACGTATTCGAAGTTAGGTTCGAAACTTTGCATCGTCACACGT
>JALVPA010000032.1 GCA_027026055.1 Campylobacteraceae bacterium
CGCGGCTTGGGTAAAGTGCGATAGCCTCCGTATCGAGAGACGACAAAAAAGGATCCTCGGCGTTGATCACCCGCTTTTTCGCCAAGGACAAAAAAGAACGATACGCATCGTAAAAACGCGTTTCGTCATAGTCGTAATACTCCATATGCTCGGGTTCGACATTGGTCACGATCGCCATATAGGGATTGCAGTTCAAAAAGCTTGCGTCGCTCTCGTCCGCTTCGAAGACCACGCGGTTATTGGGATAGTTACGCACATTGGAACCGAAGCGTTTGCTAATCGCGCCGATAAGCGCGTTACTTTCAGGGATCAAGGCCGCCAGCATCGCCGAAGTGGTGCTTTTGCCGTGCGCACCGCCGACGGCATAGACCTCTTTGTCGCCCAAGATAAATTTCAACGCCTCTTTTCTCGAAAAGAGCGGAATGCCCGTTTCTTTGGCTTTTTTGTATTCCACGTTGCTGGGACGTACCGCCGCCGAATAGATCACCCTATCGACTCCCTCTACCGCACTTTCGTGATGAGGAATGGTGATCTTCGCCCCGTAATTGAGCGCCAAATCGTCGGTAATCTCGCTTTGACGGATATCCGACCCCGATATCTCGTGTCCGTCGTTATGCAAAAATTTCGCCAACGCCGAAAGCCCTATCCCTCCTATTCCGATAAAGTGTATTTTCATACTCCCGCCTTTCGGTTGCTTATCTTTCGTTGTGTGCGATTTCGGAAAAACATATCGTCTCTTCTAACTTTTTTATGTGGGGCTGAATCCCGCCCCAATCCTTTAAGCTTTCACTCTTTATTCTTTGTTTTAGCCTCTTCTTTCTCCAACACTTTCAGCGCCTCTTTGCCCTCTTCGACATAGCGGCTGTACATTTGCAACAAGATATCGACGGGTTGGACAAACTCGCTGACAAAAATCGCCAGCGGATCATGCGGATCGATGTGGCGCAAATCGACGATATCGTCGATAAAGCTGTCAAAACTATTCCCCGCCATAACCGCGCAGGCGTGTACCATCATCGCCTCTTTGATCTCTTCGTGCGCGATCGTGTGATAGAGCACCAAAAACATCTCTTTGGCGGCTTTAGCGTCGTTTTCGCTGTAGCGTTGCATCGCATGCTCGTAGATTGCGCGTGCGATAGCGCGTTCTTCCTCGTTGCCTACGATATCGAACTTACGGTGTTCGGTCAAGTAGTCCGCCAACTTGTCGAATGCGGTATTGACGATAAACGTGAACACCTCGTTAATCTCCTCTTCTGGAGCCTCTATAACCAACTTGCTATCGAGAAGTCTGTACCCTTTCGATACGCTCTTTTCCGCTTCGGCTTCCTCTTTCAAGCGCTGCATATTGGCTAAAAACTCGGGATCCTTTTTCAGCGCTTCGACATCGATGTGTTGTTGCATCGGTTTCCTTTCGGTGATATGGTATGTTTAACGTTTTTCCCACGTTGAGTCGAATCGTGCGATTCGCTCCAACGCTTCGCGCATCTTCGCCTCTTCATAAACAAGCGCCAGACGCACGTATCCTTCGCCCGCACCTTCGCGTCCGAGAAATTCGCCGGGCAATACTTTGAGATTGTAATGTTCGTAGAGCGCTTTGGTATATGCAAGCGCATCGGAGACTTTGTGCCAGATATAAAACGTCGCCTCGGGAGGTACGATACCCAACATCTCTTTTGCCGCTTCGAAATTGCGACGATACGCCACTCTGAATCGTTCGGGATACGCGTCGTCGTTCCATGCGGTTGCGGCGGCATACTGAAGCGGCAACGGCGATGCACACCCCACATAGGTACGATAACGCATATAAGCGTTGAGTATCTCGGCATCACCCGCGATAAACCCGCTGCGAATGCCGGGCGCGCTCGAACGTTTCGACGCGGAGTTGACGACCAGAATGTTTTTGAAACGCGTATTGCCCGTTTCGATCGCCGCGTTAAGCAGCGAAGGCAACGGTTTATCCATATATAAATCGACGTAACACTCGTCGTTAAGCAATACGAAGTCGTGCTTTTGCGCCAGCTCCGCCCACTCGCACAACGCCTCAAACGGCATTGTCGCGCCTGTAGGATTGTTAGGCGTGTTCAAAATCACCAAATTGGCTTCGACAAGTATCGCTTCGTCCGCTACGGGCTGAAATCCGTTCGCTTCTTCTAAGTTCAAATAGAGCGTTTCGGCGCGACTTGCGATCGCCGCTCCCTCGTATATCTGATAAAAAGGATTGGGAAAAAGCATCAAAGGCGCTTCGATATCGTGAAGCAAAAATTGCGGAAAAT
>JALVPA010000033.1 GCA_027026055.1 Campylobacteraceae bacterium
ACCGCTTCGTCGATCAGCTCTTTGGCTTGGGCGTAGCATCGCATCGGAATGCGATGCAACGTCATCGTATCGACGATCCATTTCGCCTCCGTTTCGCTCGGCGTTTTGCCGTGCAAAGTACGTAACTTCGCTTTGCCGGCTTCGTCAAGCGCTTCGTAAAGATAGATATAAGGCAACGTCGTTTTACCTTCGGCGAAATCGTGCAAAGCGGGCTTGCCCAACGTCTCGCTGTCGGAGGTGATATCGAGCAGATCGTCGATCATCTGAAACGCCAAACCGAGATTGCGCCCGTAAAGCATATAAGGGGCGATCGGTTTGCCCGCCAGCGCCGCCGCCGCACCGGCGCTCGCTTCGATAAGCGAAGCGGTCTTTTGGTAGATCATCTCCATATAGGCGTCGCGATCGGGATTGAAGCTTTTTGCCAATTCGACATCTTTAAGCTCTCCGAGACTCAATTGCGTAACGGCCTTGGAGACGATTTTCGCCACTTGCGCGGAGATGTCGTTTAACTCGAAGAAACCTTTGGAATAGAGAATATCTCCGAACATAATCGCCATTTTGTTTCCGTAGAGCGCATTGATAGAAGGTTTGTTGCGGCGTATCCGTGCATCGTCGATCACATCGTCGTGCAACAAACTGGCGGCGTGGATCATCTCCACAATCGCCGCCGTTTTAAGGACGGGAAGCGAATTACCGGCGATTTTCAAAATCAACTTGGCCCGCAGACGTTTACCCGCGGGCAATCGGCGATAGAGTGCGGAAACATTTTTGTCGCCGAGCTCTTCGACGAACTGTTCGATAATTCTTTCGACGGCTTCGATCACTTTGCGCTCCTTGTGCTAAAGCGTATCATTCGCACTGCGTGACGATATTGCCGACCAACTCGATAAAGATGGAGTCGAGTCTGTTGTCGATGTCGCTATCGACGACCGAAGCCTCCACGGCGCGCTCGTAAGCCTCTTCCAAACCGTTCTCTTCCAATACTCTTTCGGCTACCGCCAAACGTCTGAGCATCTTTTCAAGCTCCATATCGACGATATTTTCGTTCGCATTTTTCGCGATACTGAAAAAGTTGTCCCTCGGTGTCGTCGTCATAAAATCGTCGTCGTCGAAAATATGCATGTGTTGTTCCTTCTTCTCGATATGATCGTAAATTGGAGCAATTATATCCTACTTATCTTTAACACGATATATCACCGCGTACATCAACGGTACGTAAAGCAGATTCAATACGGTCGCCCATGCGATACCGAACCCCAAAGAGACCGCCATCGGCTGCAAAATAAGCGCCTGCCCGCTGGCAAAAAAGATGAGCGAAGAGAGTCCCAAAATCGTCGTTAAGGATGTAAGGACAATCGGACGCAAACGCAACGTCGCTTTTTGTACCGCCTCGTCGTAGTTGCGACTTCCGCGAATAAAATCGAGCATAATCAGCCCGTCGTTGACCACCACGCCCGCCAACCCGATCAATCCCATCACACCGGGAAGCGTCAGATTAAGCCCCATCGCTTTCGCACCGACGAGCGCACCCACAACCGAAAGCGGGATCGTCGAAAGGATAATCAGCGGCATCGCCAACGAATTGAACATCCACACCAACGTAATAAATATCAAAAAGAGCGCGATAAGCGCCGCTTCGGACATCTCTTTGCGTATCTGTTTGTTCTCTTTCTCTTCGCCTTTGACGATAATTTCGATACCCTCTTTTTTCAGCTCTTTCAGCAACGGACGAATCGTTTCCATCACTTCCGAAGGCGTAATAATCCGTTTTTGAACGTTGGCATAGACCGAACGTACTTTTTTGCCGTCCTCTTTAAATATCTTGACATACCCTTTGCGATAGACGAAATCGGCGATATCGCCAAGGCGCACCGTCGTTTTACCGTCCGGAGAGACGACGGGAAACTCTTCAAGGCGCATCTTGGCATTGCGCCGCATATCCTCGAGACGTATGCGTACGATACCGTAACGGTTGAACATCTTACCGTACTCCGCTTCCAAAAAAGCGCCGCGCAATATATCGGTCAGATACGCCTCGCTAAATCCCAAACGTTGACCGTAACGGTTGACGCGAAGTTTCAATTCGCCTTCGCCTTCGTGCGCGTTATCCGCGATATCTTCGACACCTTTTATCGTACGCAGTTTCGCTTCGATACGATGCAACGCCTTTTCTATCGACGCATCGTCTTCGGCACCGAACGCAATCTCGATATCGTGACTGACGATACCCGCTTGTTGTACGTAAGCGTTAAATTCTTCATAAAG
>JALVPA010000034.1 GCA_027026055.1 Campylobacteraceae bacterium
ATACGGCGACGAGTTCGATACCAAGCCCGCTACGGGTAAACCGCGCGGCGTGGTGCAAAGCTTGGCGGATTATCTCAAGCAAGGCTTCGTTCCCAAGGAAAAAGGCGACGGATATCTGCTCAGCGCGCGCGGCAATCCGATGCCTAAAGTGATCAAAGTAGGCAATAAAGTCAAGCTCTATCTCGCTTCCGGAAAGACCCTTACGCTCAAGCCGCTCAAGCTTCTCAACAAGGAAGGCAATCTCAGTGAAGAGGGGCGCATCGCAATGGATCGAATCGCGGCGCATATCGATCGGATGGAGTGCTATACTTGCCATGCGACCTGGGCGCCGCAGTGTTACGGCTGTCATGTCAAGATAGACTATAGCGGCGGCAAACAAAACCCCGACTATTTGGCGGCGTCGCAGCATCATATCAACGGCAAAACGGGCGATGTCGATTCGCTCAAAGATTTCCTCATCGACGGAAAAGTGACCGAAACGCGCAGTTATCTACGTTGGGAAAATCCGCCGCTGAGCCAAAACGGAGAGGGACGCATTTCTCCGACGATTCCGGGGTGTCAGGTGACGTTGACGGTGATCGGCAAAGAGGGCAAAGCGCTCTTGCAAAATCATATCTTCAAGCTCAAAGGCGTTGAAAAAGGCAAAGGCGTCAAAGTGCCGAAGGAGGGGGTCGATTCGATCGTGATGGCGCCGGTGCATCCGCATACGCTCAGCAAACGTTCGCGCAGTTGCGAGAGTTGCCACAACGATCCCAAAGCGCTCGGTTACGGTATCGGCGAAGGGAAATATTTCAGCGATCAAAGCAAGGATACCGTCGTCGATTTGATGACGGCGGACAAAAAAGTGCTGCCCAAGCGCATCGATACGCAAATCCCCGCGATTGAGAATCTTGCGTACGACTATTCGGTGATGATGGATAGCAACGGGACGCAACTGCAAACGGTCGGCAATCACTGGAAACTTTCGCAGGCACTACCCAAGGATGTGCGCGACAAACTCGACCGCCGCGGTACTTGCCTTGCGTGCCACAAGGAGATGCCCGATCGCGATCCCGCCGCGTCGCTTTTGGTGCATATCGCCAAATATGCCGATGTGAAAATCGATAACGCGACCCACCGTATGATCGTACATAAGAGTTTGCTCACGGCGGCTTGGGCGCAAGTGGCGGGTGTGTTGATTGCGATAGGCGGTATGCTTATGTGGTTCGTGTCTCGTAAACGAAAGGCGAAACGATGACGACGGTAGTGTTGGCGGGCGGAAGCGGTACGCGACTTTGGCCGCTTTCGAGAACATTGATGCCCAAGCAGTTTGTGCGACTCGTCGGAGAGCATTCGCTGTTTCAGCTTACGATGCGTCGTAATGCGCCGCTAAGCGATCGTATCGTAACGGTAGTCGGTACGGAACACTACTTTACGGCGACGGATCAACTCGAAGAAGTCGGTATCGAGACGGACAGTTGTATTCTCGAACCTTTCGGACGCAATACCGCGCCGGCCATCGCTTTGGCATGCTTGGCGGTAGATCGAAACGAAGTTGTACTGGTGACGCCTTCGGATCATCTGATAGAGGATGAAGCGGTCTATACCGAAGCGGTTGCACGGGCGTGCAAGTTCGCCGAATCGGGATATTTGACAACTTTCGGAATCAAGCCCGAATACCCGGAAACGGGGTACGGCTATATCGAAGCGAACGGCAACGATGTCGTCCGTTTTCACGAAAAACCCGATGCGGCGACGGCACAATGCTATCTTGAAACGGGCACCTACTACTGGAATGCGGGGATGTTTTGTTTCAAAGCGGGCGTCTATCTCGATATGCTCAAGCGATACGCTCCAGAGATCTACGAAGCATCGTCAAGAGCCTTTGCAAACGCTAAAAAAGAAGAGGGGCGCATACGTATTTCGGACGACGACATGGTGCGTATCCCCTCGGAGAGTATCGACTATGCGGTGATGGAAAAAGCCGAACATATCAAAGTGGTTCCCGTAGATATGGGGTGGTCGGATATGGGAAGTTTCGATGCGTTGGCGAAAGTTCTACCCAACGATGAAGCGAACAATCTGGTCGTCTCCGACAAAGAGACAGCACTTATCGATGTGGAGGATTTGATCGTCGTCGATACGCCCGATGCGTTGCTTGTCGCTCGCAAAGGAAGCTCGCAAAAGGTTAAGGACGCGGTCGAACGGCTGAAAAAGGAGGGGTCGCCTCTGGTTGATGTACATACCACGGGGTATCGTCCGTGGGGCACCTATACGG
>JALVPA010000035.1 GCA_027026055.1 Campylobacteraceae bacterium
CGAAAAGACGCGCGAAATCATCGATGCGAAAGCGGCAAGCGAAGAGGACTGGGATACGGAGTATCTCGACAATATCTTGAGTATCAAAGTGGTCGAAGGGGTGGAAGAGGCCGTTGCGCATATCGCACGACACGGTTCGCAGCACTCCGAAGCGATTATTACCGAAAACTATACGACCGCCGAGAAGTTTTTGGACGATGTCGATGCGGCGTGCGTCTATCTAAACGCTTCGACGCAGTTTACCGACGGCGGAGAGTTCGGTTTCGGTGCCGAAGTGGGTATCAGTACGAACAAACTCCATGCCCGAGGCCCGATGGGTATCAATGAGTTGACTACTTACAAATATAAAATATACGGACACGGCGAAACACGCGCCTAAAGTGTCGTTAAGGGTCGGGTAAGGTTCGTAGGATACAATAGCGGACTTAACGTAACATATAAGGAAAATCAATGGCAATCAAAGAAGAAAATAGTGTCGTAGGTATCGAATACGAAGTGAAAGACGCTGCGACGGGTGAAACGGTAGACAGCAATAAAGGACAACAACCTTTGGAGTTTATCACGGGTAAAGGACATATCATTCCCGGTTTGGAGAAAGCGCTGGTGGGGATGAAAGAGGGTGAAAGCGCGGATATCCTCGTCAAAGCGGTCGACGCATACGGCGAAACGAATCCCGAAGCGGTGCAAACACTGCCTATCGAGCAGTTCGAAGGTATCGATCTCAAAGAGGGAATGACGCTTTACGGTCAAGGTGAAAACGGCGAAACGATTCAAGTGACGGTCAAATCCTTCAACGACAAAGAAGTGACCGTCGACTTCAACCATCCGTTGGCAGGAAAAGATTTGATGTTTACCGTGACGGTTTCTTCCGAAAGAGACGCTACGGAAGAAGAAGCGGCTACCGGACAAGTGGGCGGCGGACACTGTACCGACGGCTCTTGCGGCTGCGGACACTAAATCGAAGAGACTCTCGGAGTTTTTTCGGGAGTTACGCTTAGCTACAATCTTTCTTATATACATCTTGGTAAATTTTCACTCTATCTTAACTTTTGACGAAGTGCGTTATAATTCTTCCATATAATATGGGGGGGGAAGTATCCATGAAAAAAATAGAAAATCTTTTCGATATCAATATGGTGCTGATGATGCTCTATTCGGTATTGGAGCAAGCGCGTGAAAAGGAAGGGATTGAGTTGGTTTTCGATATCGAACAGACCGTTCCCAAAGAGTTGCGAGGCGACCCCGAAGCGTTAACCCGTATTTTGTCTCAACTGGTGAACTTCGTCATACACCATTGCAGTAGTAAGGAGATTGTTTTACATCTCAGTGCGCCGGAAGACTTTTTATATGAAGAAGAAATCACATTTTCTTTACCTGTCGATCCCGAAAAAGTGACGCAACGAAAAATTGAGAGTTTTTTTCGTGCCAGGCTCAATCCGATGCTCGAGAGGGTAGAGGGAAAAGCGGAGGTGGATGCGGACGGCGCGCGTATTTTGCTGCATATCCCTTTCAAACTCGGAGATTTGGGCAACAGACGCTACTATCGTCTGCCGGATATAGGAATGCTGGGTAAGAAAGTGTTGATTATTACCAACAGCAAAGCGGTATCGGAAAGTTTGCGAAAAATGTTTCGGTACTTTCTTTACGAAGTGGATGTTGGAGCGGAAGAGTATAAAAAACGCGGCGGTAATTTGGCGCTTTACGATATTTTCGTGTTGGAAGATTCGCTGCTTACCGACGGTATCGCCGAATTGGTTACGAAGATCCAAAAAAAAGAAGATTTGAAATTCGTACTTTTGGAAGATGCCAATACGACGGAACGTAAACAAGCGCCTTATATTTCGGCCTATTTGGTTAAACCCGTGATGCAAGAGAGTATTTTCGAGTTGATCGTATCGCTTTTCGAAAAAGATGTCAAAGAGCGCAAAATAAAAAACGAGGCGCATATGCCTCCCGAAATCAACATGGAACAGTACCTTAACGAAGCGTTCAAAAAGAGCGAAGAAGCCTATGCGAAAATACATCTGAATACGGATTCCTCTTTTGACGACGCATTGCACGAAGATGCGCAGCAGCATACGTCGCTTTTGCCACCGGACGACTATTTCGAATATCCGATATTGGATACGAGAGAGGGGGAAGAAAAGGCGCGAAAATATCATCTCGATTATACGAAAGAGTTGAAAAAGTTTGTCGATACTTTTAGCCGTTCCGATTATTATTTTAAAGAGATCGTTCAAAACAAAGCGGTATGGCAGATCAAAGAGTTCACTATCGATTTGGAAAAACGGTCGGCCGCGATAGGCGCCAAACGAATGGCACGTTTTGCCGAAAAAGTGGGATTGATTTTTATCTACAATAAATTGGAGATGTTGCCCGTCTATGCAAACAAATATCACCAAGAGCTTCAAAAACTGATGTTGGAGATCTCCGCGTATTTGCGAAAACGTCGGAAATAGTCGCATAAGTCGAAAAAGATAGATGATAGAACAAACGGAACATGCGTACAATATCGCGGAGGTGGGTACAGCAACGGTTTTGTCGTTTTATCTGCTTTGGCAGGCATATCGTCTTGTCAAGCCGAAAAAAAACGCTTTTTTGTGTAAGTACTCCCGTCTACGCAAAATGAAAAAACTCGCTTGGGAAGAGTTCGAAAGGTTGTGTGCGGCGATGTTTGAAAAAGAAGGATGGCGTATCGTGCGTTCGGGAAAACAAGGCGCCGACGGCGGTATCGATATCGTCATGCGTAAAATCGGTAAAACGGCGCTGGTACAGTGCAAACGCTACCGCGACGCGCCCGTCGGGGTCAAAACGGTGCGAGAGATGTACGGGTTGTTGCACGAACACGGTGCCGATACGGCTTATGTCGTCACCAGCAGTACCTTTACCAAAGAATCGGTCGAATTTGCCGAGCACAAACCGATAGTGCTCATCGACGCGCATGCTCTTTCGCGACGTTTGAAACGCTATTGTCGCTGAGTACGGTAATGCGCCCCTTAGCGGCTTTTGGATACAATCGAACTACAACTTTACTCCAATAAAGGATAGCATATGTCGGTAAAATGTGCATTTTTATTTCCCGGACAAGGTTCTCAAGCCTTAGGTATGGGAGAGGATTTTTATCGTAACTTTCCCGTCGCCAAGGAGATGTTCGAAGCGGCTTCGGAGCGTACGGGGATCGATTTTGCGGCATTGATGTTCGAAGAGAACGACAAACTCGAAAAGACCGAATATACGCAACCTGCGATTTTGTTGGTATCGACAATCGCGCACAAACTTTTTGAAAACGAGTTGCCGCTCAAACCGGTTTATGCCTTGGGACACTCCCTCGGAGAGTTTTCGGCGTTGAGTGCGGTGGGTGCGTTGGAGAGTATCGATGCGGTATCGTTGGTCAACCTTCGCGGTAAGTTGATGGCCGAAGCGTGCGAAGGAGCGGATGTCGGTATGTTGGTGAGCTTAGGACTGGACGATGCGACCGTAGAGCGTATCTGCACGGAGCAACGCGAAGCGGGTAGAAAGGTGTGGCCCGTCAACTACAATGCAGAAGGACAAATCGTTATCGCCGGTATCAAAGATGACCTTAAAGCGTTGGAACCGATTCTCAAAGAAGCGAAAGCAAGACGTGCGATGCTTTTGAATATGTCCGTAGCCTCTCACTGTCCGTTGCTTGAGAGTGCCGTGGATCCTTTGGCGAAAAGACTTGAAGAGGTACTGCGAGACGAGTTCGTCGCGCCCGTGGTTTCGAACGTAACGGCGGAAAAGTATAGTACCAAAGCCGAAGCGCTCGAATTGCTTCCCAAACAGTTGATTTCGCCGGTACTTTATAAACAGTCTATCGCGAAATTCGACGATGAAGTCGATTGTTATGTGGAGTTCGGTCACGGAGGTGTACTCAAAGGACTTAATCGCCGTGCGACGAAAAAACCGCACTTTGTCGTTTCCGATGCCGCCTCTTTGGAAACCGCGCTTACCGAAGTGTCGAAACTGGGGTAAGAGGTATGAAAATCGCGATAATGGGTGCGATGCCCGAAGAGATAGAGCCGCTGATAGAGAATTTGGACAAGGTCACCACCAGTGTTTATGCCGCGAACAGATATTACGAGGGACGTTACGACGATAAAGAGGTGGTGGTGGCCTATTCCAAGATAGGAAAGGTGTTTGCCGCAATGACGGCGACGATTTTGTTGGAACGTTTCGACTGTGATGTATTGCTCTTTTCCGGAGTGGCGGGTGCGATAGCCGAGGATTTAAAAATCGGAGATTTGATCGTGGCGGACGGGTTGTGTCAGCACGATTTGGATATCACCGCGTTTGGGCATCCTTACGGCTATGTACCCGAAGGTGAGGTGTGTATCCCCACCGATGCCAAACTTCGTACGCTTGCGCATCAAGTGGCGCAAAAAAAGAAAATCGTACTCAAAGAGGGGATTATCGCCACGGGCGATCAGTTTGTCGCCGACCCGGCGCGAAAAGCGTGGGTGAAAGAGACCTTCGACGCGGTGGCGCTGGAGATGGAGGGGGCGGCGGTTGCGGTCGTGTGCAATGCTTTTGAGACACCCTTTTTTATCCTACGAGCGATTAGCGATGCGGCGGATATGGATGCGGGATTCGACTTTGATACTTTTTTGGCTTCTTCGGCGAAGATCAGCGCCGATTTTATCCTCTCGATGGTAGAGGAGATGGACGAGGCGATAGTGAGTCGTTGATCGTATGAAAGAACGGATACGAAACGCTTCGTCCGTCAAAAAGGCGAAGCTGAGCAAAAAGCTTCTGCAATGTATCGGTAAAACCAATGTCAACTATCGTCTGATAGGCGAAGGCGATCGCGTTTTGGTGGGACTCAGCGGCGGCAAAGATTCGTTGGCGTTGGTACATGCGCTCAAACACGTACGCGCTCATGCGCCGTTCGATTTTGAGTTTGAAGCGGTGACGGTGAGCTACGGGATGCCGGGCGAAAACTACGAAGCGTTGCATGCACATTGCGAAACTTACGGTATTGCGCATCGTATCTACAAGACCAAAATTTTCGAAATCGCACAAGAGACGATACGCGAGAACAGTTCGTATTGTAGCTATTTTTCGCGAATGCGGCGCGGAGCGCTCTATACGTTCGCCGCCGAACACGGCTTTGACAAAGTAGCGCTCGGACACCATTTCGACGATGCGGTCGAGAGCTTTTTTATGAATATGTTTTACAACGGTACGATGCGTTCGATGGCACCGATTTACAAAACCTCGCACGGCTTTCATCTCATACGTCCTCTCATCGAATGCAGAGAGGCGCAACTGCGAGGCTTCGCCGAAGAGAACGGTTTCGAGACGATCGGAGACGAAGCGTGTCCCGCGATGCGTATGCAGGTCAAATACCCTTATGCCAGAGCGCAGACCAAAGCGTGGTTGGCACAGATGGAAAAAGAGCACCGCGACCTCTTCAAAATGCTCAAAGCCTCCTTCAAACACATCCATGACGACACCTTTCTCGATCCGTCCCGATGGAAACGGGACGATGTGTAGCATTGGAGGCGCTTCGGGCGTACCAATCCGGGTGTCCGGCCGATCGATTTTGGGATAATTTACACAGAAGGAGTGAAGATGAGAAATGTATATCTTGCGGGAGGTGTGTGCCTGTGGTTATGGATGACGGGTTGTGCAAATCGGACGGAGGCGAATTTCCCCGGTGAGGAGAGCCGGCATCAAACATACAAAACGGTACACATCGATCAAGCACCCCCGAAGGCAAAAGAGGAGCATTGGATCGAACCTACTACCAAAGAAGAGATAGAAGCGTATCAGAAAGAGCAAGAAAAGCTCAGCGATTTTGAAAAGATGATGCGCTACCGCAAAAGAAAATAGAGTTATCTTTTTGCCTTGCCAGCCGAGCATCGGCGTTACCAGTCAATCCCTTCACAGTGACCTCCCGGCTCGTTTTCCGGCTTGACCACTGTCGTCTTTTTGCACCCGTTGGGTTTCGATGCGGATAGTGCGATGAAACTCGGTACGCTTCCTATGCATCACAAAGACCCTTTTGATCGGATGCTGATTGCGCAGGCGACACACATAACATGACTTTTTGTACGGTCGATCGAAAGATGGCGTTTTATGTAAATGAGGGGTTAGAGCTGCTCTGATGGAGAGTCATTTTAGTAGAAATAGATTTATATCGGTTTAAGTTGTAAAAATATATACTATATAGTATATATCAAAAGGAGTTTTCGATGACAAAGATTGCCAAAGTATTTCAAAACGGTAGAAGTCAGGCTATCAGGATACCCAAGGAGTATAGGGTTGAGAGTGATGAGGTTTATATTGAAAAAATAGGTGACACCTTAATCATCAAGCCTAAAAAAGAGGATAAGTGGGATCGTTTTTTTGAGCGCCTTGATGCTGTCGAGACAAAAGATTTTGTGCGTGAAGCGCAGTTGCCGGTACAGGAACGAGAGCTTTTCTAATGCTTTATATGCTAGATACCAATATATGCAGCTTTATTCTAAGGGAGAAGCCCCTTTATATCAAAGAGAAGCTCAAATCGTGCGAAAAGAGTCATACTGTTGCGCTTTCGAGTGTGGTGGTGGCGGAGCTTTTATACGGCGCACAAAAGAGAAACAGCAAACAACTGACGACTATTGTAGAGGCGTTCATAGGAAACTTTGTGGTGTATGATTTTGACAAAGAGGCTTCATTCCATTATGCCAAGATACGATATGCGTTAGAGAAAAAGGGGCAGATTATCGGATCGAACGATCTCTTTATCGCAGCACATGCCAAAAGTCTGGATGCCGTTTTGGTGACCAATAATACAAAAGAGTTTGAGAGAGTAGAGGGGTTGGAGATAGAGGATTGGAGTAGAGAGTAGATTGATGCATGAATGGCTAAGAAGGGGAGAATAAAAATGAAACTTTTGTATGAAAATGAAACTATCCCCTCCAACCTTGCACCTCTTATAAAAGAGAATGCCTCTTTGCATACCTATTTTGAACATGGTTTCAAGGGCATCAAGCC
>JALVPA010000036.1 GCA_027026055.1 Campylobacteraceae bacterium
TCGGTATCGACGACATGGTAGCTTATTTTGCCGTAGTAGCCGTCGGTAGCCGACGAAAGTGTCGCGCCGTATTTTTTGGTACCGAAACTGCCGCCTTCCATATGCGCCGAAGCGTGCATGCCTTTGGCGGGAAATTTGGTGACGATATTGATGACGCCGCCCGCGGCATCAGCCCCCCAAATGCCTGACTGCGCCCCTTTGACCACTTCGATACGATCGATATCCTCCACCGTCAAATCCGCCCACGGTGCGCCGCTTAGCGATGTGGGATCGTTATAGCGAACGCCGTCGATAAGCACCAACAGGTGACGGCTATCCATACCGCGCAAAAAGACCGATGTTTGTTTACCGAGTCCACCGTTGCTAACGGTAGAAAATCCCGAAACGGAGGAGAGCGCTTGCGAGACGGTCGTATAGCCGCGCGCTTCGATATCCTCGGCGGTGACCATTTCGACATCGGAGGTGACGTCGGCGAGTTTTTGCGGAGTGTTTGTCGCCGTAGTGACGACGATATCTCCGAGATCTTCCGTAGCGAACGATGCGGTTGCAAGCCAAGATGCCGCAACAAGGCTAAGTGTTATGGTATGTTTCACGGTTCTATCCTTTTTGAATGTTTTGTTCTTTTTATCCGTAGGGTGCGTAATTCACGCACCGTATATCGGATGTTGGTATTTATAGTGTGTTATAACGGTATGAAAGGTGCGTGGTTGCACACCCTATAAGGGGAAGAAAGAGACAAAAACGGAGGAAAGAAAAATCTATCTGCCGCTTTTGTCTTCTACCCGCTACCTTTCCGACGGCGGTGCCGTCTTGTGCGGAAGCGGCGAATAGGCGAGTTTGTGGTATCGGTAGTTGCTATCGAGCGTGCAGAGTTTGTGCAGCGTCGAATACATTGCGATCACGGCGAGCGAAAAGTATCGCTTGGTGTAGCCTCGTAAATATTTCATAAAGCGGATTTTACCTAAAATTTCTTTGCGCAATTTTAATCAAATCCGAGTATAATCGCCGCATAAAGATGTAGAGAATCAAACGATAGTAGGAGAAAAAATGGCTATAGAGACAATCCAAAGCAAAGAGGCGTTCAAAGCGTTTGTAGAGGCGATCAAAGGCGAAGCGGGCTATCGCGAGCCGATGGCGTTCGGTATCGCGCGTGTCGATAGGGGGCAGAAAAATGCCGACAAGGTACTACAGGCAAGTTTCCCGCTTATCAATTGGAAAGAGAACTACGGTTCGGCGGCGGTCTTTATCAAAGCGTTGCAAGAAGCGAAGATTGCATTCGACAATAGCGGCAGCGAATTTGTCGCGACGATCAACGATGCGTTTGTCGCCAACGCGATGGCGGCATTCGCGCCTTATGCGGCGGAAGCGACGGGCGATGCGCACAAAAACGTACAGGTGATCAAAACGTTGGGGAATATGGAAGATATCGGCAAAGATTATCGCATCGTGTTCCTTTTTGAAGATACGGCGCCGCAAAGCGTCGAAGCGGTCTATTTGAAACTTTACGCCCTTTCTCAAAGAAAGGCGGAACTGCGTAAAGTCAATCTCGACGGCGCGTTCGGTATCCTTAGCAATGTCGCATGGGTCGGCAACACACCCTACGAACTCGAATGGCTTAGAGAAAACGAAATCGAACTCAAACTCAAAGGTGAGTATCCCGCCGTCGATGCGGTCGATAAGTTCCCGCGCTATTTGCAACATATCATTCCCGACGACAATACGCGTATCCTCGATACTTCCAAGGTACGTATGGGTGCGCAACTGGCGGCGGGCACGACGGTCATGCCCGGCGCAAGCTATATCAACTTCAACGCGGGAACACTCGGACCGGTTATGGTCGAAGGACGCATCTCTTCTTCGGCGGTCGTGGGCAAAGGCTCCGACGTCGGAGGCGGCGCGAGTATCCTCGGTGTGCTTAGCGGTACCGACGGCAATCCCATCAGCATCGGCGAAAACACCTTGCTCGGTGCCAACTCCGTCACGGGCGTACCTCTCGGAGACGGTTGTATCGTCGATGCGGGTATCGCGATCTTGGCGGGTACGAAGATCAAAATCGCACCCGAAGAGCTCGAAAAGATCAAAGCCGCCAATCCCGGCGCGCAACTCGAAAACAAAACCACCTTCAAAGGCGCGGAGCTTCAAGGACTCAACGGTATCCATTACCGCCAAAACTCCACTACCGGAGAGATTATCGCGCGCAGAAGTACGCGTGAAGTGAAACTCAATGAAGAACTACATTGAGTTAGTGA
>JALVPA010000037.1 GCA_027026055.1 Campylobacteraceae bacterium
TCAACTTTCCCAAGGCGCATATCTTTTTGGGAGACGGGGGTGCTTATCTGATAGGATTTGTCGTCTCTATCGTGGGGATTTTTCTCGCTTCGCATTACGATAGCGTCAGTCCGTGGTATATTCTTTCTATTTTTATCTATCCGGTATGGGAAGTGCTCTTTTCGATATTGCGGCGTATACGCAAAGGGGCATCCGCATTCGGCGCGGACGCCATGCATCTGCATACGCTCGTCTATCGACACGTCACGAAAGAAAACGCCGCTACGACGCGTTTCATTTTGTCGTTGTTATTCCCTCATATCGCTTTGGCGACACTCTTTGCTCATCACTCTCTTGCCAATATCGTATTGATTCTCTTTTTTATCGGCGGTTATCTCTATCTCTACCGTCGTCTTTATCGAAAGGAATCGGCGTAAACTTTTTTAGCGTTTGAGCCGATAGATACGGGAGTAGGGAGAGACCGCCACCTCTTCGAAGAGCTCCTTATCGTAATGCCCCAAGATGCCCATCTGCACATAATTGCTCCGGTAACTCCGTTCGTCCATCAAAACAAATAGACCGAAGCTCTTCAAAAAGAGCATGACATACCCGCGACCGTAACGCCTATAGGGATATTCTCTCGTATGAACCTTCCCGTTACGCAGCAGTGCCGCTTCGACCAGACGCGAAAGCGACAACGTCTCTCGACCCGCTATGACCGTTCCGCTACCCGAATCGAACACCATACCGTTATCCATCAAAACCTTTCCGCCCTCTTGACGTACGGGCATGAGTGTCAAAAAAACGATATTGCGCAACGGCTGTCCCGTTTTCAGGTCGATATTTCCGAATTTCGTTACCGTCGGATAGATAGCGCGCATTCGTGTGGGGAAATAGAAGAAAATTTCTCTGGTTTTTTTCGGCGCTTTGTAGCTTTTTTTCGCAAGCATCTCCATCAATGTCTCGGGATCGCGATACCGTTTGAAAAGAGTATCGGTGATAATGCTATAGTTGGAATCGACATAAGTCTCCACCGCCAATCTGGCGAAATTGGCGGCAAAAAGCGGCGAATCGGATTGTAATATCTTCGAAACGATATAGTTGTCGTTTTGATGTTTTCCGCCGTCGATGATGGTGTTGGTATCGGAGTAGTACCAGATAGGATAAGCATAATCCCACCATGTCAAAGTATAATCTTTATCCGTCGCAACTTTATCGAGTTTTTTCAAATCTTTCACTTCGTTGCTTACCATCACCGTCGGCACTTTATACTCCAAAATATGCGCAATGTTCGGTATCAACATCGCCAGTGTCATTGCCCCCGTCGCAAAAGGAACAAAGCGCGGTTTTTTACTTATCGCCGATGCCAACGTATCAAAAAGGAAAATCGCTCCCATCGCCGCGATCGGTACCGCATAAACGGTAAAACGCAAACCGCCCCACCATGCGAAGAGACCGATGCCCATCAACGGCAACGAAAGCAAAAAGGAGCGATGACGATAAAGCAACCACCCGTATCCAATCATGGCAAGGAAAAATCCCGGCATAGATCCCGCTATCCTCTTGGCGAAAATCTCAAAAGGGATATTGCCCGCTTCGCGGATCGTAGCGAATACCGAATAAAAGTGAAGTCCCGCCTCGTCGACGGTACCGCGATCGATATATTGCATAATGCGTTCGTAAAACATGTCGAATACGTTTCCGACATACAAAAACGCCATCGTCAATATCGCTACAATCGCGTATTGTTGCATACGTGCGATCTTGACTCGCGGGAGTATCCTATAGAGCGCAACCAACAACACCAACTTCAACAGATAGTTCCACGGCGCACCGACAAAATGAAACGGCAACAACGCCGTAAACACAAGAATCAACGAACTGTAGGTCGTATCATCGTTACGATGATAATAAATCAAATAAAGCCCGTACAATATCCCCATCGCATAAACGATAGAGGCGCCCGCATCGTACAAAAAGGGATAGACGGCGATAAAGAGCGCCGCATAAAGCGCGCTTCTCAACGTAAAATCGGCGGTACTTTTGATCAAAAAGTAGAGGATAAACATCGGCGCCGTCGCCGAAAACATATCGGTATCGTAGTATCCGACCATCGTACGGTTGTAATAGCTCCATACGATACTACCGAGCAACGCCGCAAAAAAACCCCACCGCACATTGCCGTACAGCTTGGCGATCAAGATAACGGGAATCACCACCAGCGAAGAGACAAACGCGGGCATATAGAGCATCACCGTATCGAGAC
>JALVPA010000038.1 GCA_027026055.1 Campylobacteraceae bacterium
GATAGGGCGTATGTCATGCGCAACGGAGAGATGTTGGCGGAGGGTACGTCGCAAGAGATAGCCGAAAACAGCGAAGTACGTAAACATTACCTCGGCGAACATTTTAAGCTTTGATTCTTTTCTTTTTTACGTTTTAACCCTTCATTTAGCGGTTTTTCGATAAAATTTAGCGAAATTCAGAACGATAGAGGATGGAAATCTATGGAAGGCGTATTTACCTTTTTAGGCGGTATTTTCGGTGAGCATAATCATGGTCTCGTCTTGGTGGCTCACTTGCTTTTGGTGGCGGCTATCGTCATCTTTTTGGCGAAAGCGGCGACAAAACGGCTCAGAGCGGTTCCGACGGGTATGCAAAACGTGATGGAGGCTTATCTCGGCGGTGTAATCGCGATGGGAAAAGATGTCATCGGCGAAGAGATGGCGCGCAAATATTTGCCCCTCGTAGCTGCGGTGGGATTGTTTATTTTCGTTTCGAACGTTATCGGGATCATCCCCGGATTCGAATCACCCACGTCCAATATCAACGTGACGCTTCCTTTGGCGTTGATGGTCTTTTTCTATTATAACTTCGAAGGGATCAAAAAACAAGGTATCGTGCATTACTTTGCTCACTTTGCAGGTCCCGTTAAACTTTTGGCGCCTTTGATGTTTCCCATCGAGATCGTCTCACACGTTTCTCGTATCGTTTCTCTCTCTTTCCGTTTGTTCGGTAACATCAAAGGGGACGACCTTTTCTTGTGGGTATTATTGATGTTGGTGCCTTGGATTGCGCCGCTTCCCGCTTATGTGTTGTTAACGTTCTCCGCATTGTTGCAAACATTCGTATTTATGATTTTGATCTATGTTTATCTGGCGGGAGCCGTAGCGCTTGACGAAGAGCACGAAAAAGCGCCGGATCCGGTTATCGATACAATGGGAGCGGTATAAGGTCGATGCGCCTTGGAAACAAAGCGTTGACATTTATTGTCAACTTTTTATTGGGTGCTGCGTGGGCTTTGGTTTTTATCGGTGCCCTCAGCGCCTTTTTTACCTACCGAAATTACGGTTTTCTTTCCGCGCTCTCTTCCATGGCGGTCGGGATGCTGCCCGGGTTGGCGGCTATTTTGCTTCTGGAACATTTTATCACCGTAAAAGAACAGCTTCACGAACTCAAAGAACAAAACAGACTCCTCCGTAAACTCACGGAAGAAAACACCTAATCTAAACTCTCTCAAATTCGCGAAACGCTATAATATTTGAACATCATAAGAGTTCATTTTTTCTAAGGAAAATCATAATGTTCGAAACCGTTATCGGTCTGGAAGTACACGTCCAACTCAACACCAAAACAAAACTTTTTTGTTCCTGCCCCACTTCTTTTGCGGAGCATCAAAACAGCAATACTTGTCCGACATGTTTGGCGCTTCCCGGTGCGCTTCCCGTCGTCAACAAAGAAGCGGCGATCAAAGCGATGCGTTTTGCCAACGCCATCGAGGCGCAAATCGACGAAGCGTCGCGTTTCGACAGAAAATCTTATTTTTACCCCGATTCTCCCAGCGCCTATCAGATCACGCAATTTTACGCGCCGATTTTGCGAGACGGAAAGGTAACGATCGATCTTGCCGACGGTACGCAAAAAACGATTCGCGTCACCGAAGCGCATCTCGAAGCCGATGCGGGTAAAAATATGCACGAAGGCGCCGTATCGAAAGTCGATCTCAACCGTGCGGGTACGCCGCTTTTGGAGATTGTCAGCGCACCCGATATGCGTAGTGCCGACGAAGCGGTGGCGTATCTGAAAAAACTGCATGCGACGGTACGTTACCTCGATATCAGCGATGCGAATATGCAAGAGGGATCGTTTCGATGTGACGTCAATATCTCGATACGTCCCAAAGGGCAAGAGGCGTTCGGTACGCGCGTGGAAGTGAAAAATATCAACTCGTTTCGTTTCGTTGCGCAAGCGATCGCTTACGAAGTGCAAAGACAAACCGAAGCGTACGAAGACGGCGTGTACGAACAAGAAGTGGTGCAAGAGACGCGCCTTTTCGATGTCAACAAAGGTGTGACGCGTTCGATGCGAGGAAAAGAGGAGGCGGCCGATTATCGCTATTTCCCCGAACCCGATTTGCGTCCGTTGATCGTAACCGAAGAGATGAAAGCGGCGGCGCGAGAGTTGCCCGAACTGCCCGATCAAAAAGTGGCGCGATATACAAGCGAGTGGAAGATCAAACGCGACGATGCACTGGTTATCGTCGCGGACAAAAACTTGGCGAATTATTTCGAAACGCTGGTTGCCGAAGGCGCGGCGCCGAAACAGGCCGTTACGTGGCTTACCTCTGAACTTACCGGTAGGCTCAATAAACTCTCCAAATCGATCGAAGAGAGTCCCGTAGAAGCAACGACGCTGGCAACGTTGATCAAGCGGATCGAAGAAGGAGTGATTTCGGGTAAAGGGGGTAAGGAGCTACTCGATCATATGATGGAAAACAACGAAAGAGACGTCGATGCGCTGATTGAGAAATTGGGACTCGAACAAGTTAGCGACGACGGCGCGATTTTGGCGATGATCGACGAGATATTGGCGGACAACGAAGACAAAGTCGCCGAATACAAAGCGGGCAAAGAGAAACTTTTCGGTTTTTTTGTCGGACAAGTGATGAAAGCGAGCAAAGGCTCCGCCAATCCCGGCAAAGTGAACCAATTGCTCAAAGAGCGTCTTTCGTGAGGTGAAACGAATTTTTAATGAACGATTTGATACTGAAGCTTGCCAAAAAACTTTATCACTCTTCGCGTTATCGGCGTTTTAAGGCGACGGTACGCGCCTTGCTCACCGACACAAGCAATCCTTACAAAAGATATGTCGATGTTTTTATTATTTTTCTTATCGTCACTTCTGTTATCATTTTGGTCTACGAAGTACGTCACCCCGTACCCGAATGGATGGATTTCTACGATATCTATGTGGTGTCGTTTATTTTCGTCGTCGAATATCTGGCAAGACTTTGGATCCAAGACGATATTAGCGAGCGAATCGTACGCGAATATCACGATGCGAAGTTCTTGGAACGTCCGTTTTCTTTGAAACGCCCGCTAAAAGCGGCGATACTATCTAAGCTTCGCTATATGGTCACTCCTGCCGCCATCGTCGATTTGATGGCGATTTTTCCCGCGTATCGACCGCTCAGGGTATTGCGTATTTTTATCTTGTTTCGGGTTTTCAAGATACTGCGTTATACCAAAAGCATCAACCAATTCGTCGAAGTTCTCAAAAACAAAAAGTTCGAACTTTACACGCTTTTGTTTCTTGTGGCGTTTGTGGTGATGACGGCGGGTATCGCCATTTATGTCTTCGAAGCGCATGTGAACGACAATATCGACAATCTTTTCGATGCGATCTATTGGGCGTTGGTGACCATTTCGACGGTAGGATACGGCGATATATCGCCCGTGACATCGGAAGGACGTGCCGTATCTATCGTCATTATCGTCAGCGGTATCGCGATGATCTCGTTTGCGACATCGGTGATCGTCTCCGCGTTTTCGGAAAAACTCGACGAGATCAAAGAGAATCGTATCGTCGAGCAGATCAACAAACACGATCACTTCTTGATCATATGCGGTTTCGGGCATTTGACAAAAATGTTTTTGCGGCAGGCGCCGGAACGTTTTACGCGCTATATCATCCTCGATCCCGACGAAGAGCGGGTAGAACAGGCAAGAAAAGAGGGCTACAACGCTATCAAAGAAGATGCCAGCCGCAGCGAAGTGTTGAGCAGATTCAATTTGGAAAAGAACAACGTCACGCTTTTGGCGGTGACGGGTAGCGATGTGGAAAACATCTATATCACCTTGACGGCAAAAAGCATCGCAAGACATGTCAAAGTGATCGCCAGAGCCAGCAGTCGCGAAATGGTGCCGAAATTTTTGCATGCGGGAGCGGACGATATATTGTTACCGCACGAGGTGGTCAACAATATGATTCATATCGCCATCACCCAACCGGTAATGTACAAAGCGCTGCATGCGGTTTTGACGGGGCACGATGTGGCGCGCATCTACGAGATCGTGGCGGATCGTTACGACAGAATGGAAGGCGTGACGCTGGGGCTGCTTGATTTCAGACGTTTCAAAATGATATTTTTGGGGATTTGGAGAGGCGGCCGCTTCGTGTTCAATCCGCCCAAAACTACGGCTATAGAACGGCATGACGTTATTTTGGTCATCGCCAAAGAGGTGAGTATGGAGTATTTCGACGAGGTGATGAAGGAGCGTTACGGTGGCTAGGCGTTCGATATTGATCTTCGGATACGGCAATCACGGCAGACGGATCGCCAAAGGGCTTCGGGAAGACGGCTACAAGATTAAGATTGTCGATACCGATGCGGAACATATCGCTTTGGCGACGGAAGAAGGGTTCGATGCGGTGGAGAAACTCGATCTCGGCAGCGACGAAACCATCGCATCTCTTTCGCCTCAAGAATACGATAAAGTCGTCTGCGTGATGGACGACGAACACTACAACGTTTTTATTACTTTGTCATTACATTCGCTCTATTCCGATTTGCATATCGTGGCGATCTCCGATTCGATCCATACGACCAAAAAGCTTTATATGGCGGGGGCGAAAAAAGTGATCGATATGTACGAAGCGAGCGCACACAAAATCCACAACATTTTAACCAAACCGATAGCTACGAAACTGTTGGAAGATTTTATTTTGAGCAAAGAGGGTATCGCCTTTATGGAGATGACGGTTCCCGAGGGTTCGTCGTTTGTAGGAAAATATACCGACGAAGTCGATTTTTCGAAATACGACGTGATATTGGTCGGCATGGTCGATTTGGAGTTGCATCGCGGCTTCGAGTTTATGACGACGGGACACAATCACAAAATCGATGCGGGTGATATGTTGGTCTGTATGGGAGAAGTGGAAAAACTGCACATCTTCAAACGGATCGTCGAGCGTTCGGGAAGGAGAGAATAATGCGTATGGCGATTATCGGCGCGGGGAAATGGGGACAAGCGCTTTATCATGCCTTTTCGCAGCATAACGAAGCGGTCATCACTTCGCGCCGTCCGAAGAATTTAGCGGGCTTTACGGACGTAAAGACGGCATTGGCGCACGAATATCTCGTCATGGCGATTCCCGCCCAAGCGGTAGACGGATGGATGCGTACGCAATTTGTCGACAAAGGACAAAAGTTGCTGGTTGCCGCTAAAGGGATAGAGATCTCTACGGGGGCGTTTCTCAACGAAGTTTACGGTAGATACGTTCCCGAAGATCGTTTGGCTTTTCTCTCGGGACCCTCCTTTGCGGCGGAAGTGATGCGCTCTTTGCCCACCGCGTTGACGGTAAGTTCGCACAACGAAGCGTTGGCATACCGTTTCGCCGGGGCTTTTCCCGACTTTATCAAAGGATACGTCGACGACGATGTCATAGGCGCCGAAGTAGGGGGCGCTTATAAAAACGTCATCGCTATCGCGGCGGGAGTCTGCGACGGGTTACAGCTTGGAAACAACGCGCGCGCAGCGCTTATCTCCAGAGGATTGGTGGAGATGAGCCGATTTGCTGCGGCGTTCGGTGCCAAGATGGAAACATTTCTTTCGTTGGGAGGTGCGGGCGACCTTTTTTTGACCGCCAGTTCGACATTGTCTCGTAACTATCGCGTAGGGAAAGGGCTGGCCGAAGGTAAGCCGCTTGAAACGATTCTCGAAGAGATAGGCGAAGTGGCCGAGGGGGTTCCCACGACCGAAGCGTTGCATCGCATAGCGGAAGAAAAAACGCTTTATCTTCCTATTGCCGAAGAGGTCTATGCGATGTTGTATACGGCGAAATCTCCGATGCAAAGTGTCAAAGATCTGTTACGATGAAAGCTTTAACGCTTCGTTCGCTTTTGTTGTCTTTTTTTATCTTTTTAATGTCGGAAAACAAAGCGTATGCGGTAGTTTCTCACACTTCTTCGGACGCCAACCGAACCGTCGAAGCGATACAAAAACGATTGACACTGAAAGTCGAAGGGCTTCGTTTACTCGACGAAACGGCGCTTTATGGCGCATTGGATGCGGATTATCCGAGTCGTTTCGCGTTCTGGAAAGAGAAAAAAGCAACGGTAAAAGCGGCGTTGTTGTCTTCACTGGACGAAATGTTGCGCGCTTTTCTCGATAGCGAAGGTTTTTACGATGCACGCTATACCTTTCGGGTGGAAAACGATACATTATATATTTTCATCGAGGAGAACGAACCTGTCAGGATATACGACATCAACGTATCGAGCGATTTCGATCTCGACGATGCTATCGTTTTGAAAAAAGGAGAGATTTTCAAAGCGAAAGACTTCATCGCTTCCAAATCCCATATCGTCGATGCGCTTTTGGATGAGGGATATTGCAGTTACGAACTTGATGCCAAAGCCTATGTGGATTTGCAAAAGCACCGCGTCGATACGCGTTTTTATGTTCGAAAAGGTGATTCGTGCATCTTTGGCGAGGCAACCGTAAACGGTGCCCAAACCGTTTCGTCCAAGGTGATTCTTTCTCGTGTCAGGGCTAAAAAAGGAGAACGTTTCAATCTCGAAGCGGTCAAAGAGACCTCGTCTGCGCTTTACGGACTCGAAGCGTTCGATTCGGTACGAGTCGACGTGTCGCGTAAGTTTTACAATGTCATACCGGTGGATATCTATGTCAAAGAGATGCAAAAGCCGTACCATATCGAGTTGGGTGCGGGGTACGATACTTATGCGGGTCCGCGTATTCACGGCCGCTTCGTCAAACACAACTTTTTCGGTGATGCGCAACTTTTGACGTTGAAAGCGTCGTGGTCTTCTCAAGAGCAGCTGCTTATCGGAGAGTATTTCAAGCCAGTGCTTTTCGAGCCGTTGGGATGGTGGGCGGACTACGGCGCGAATCTTGGGTATTCCAATCTCGAGTATGACGGTTTCCGTGAGGAAAAATCTTTTTTCAAAAACTACCTCTCTCATGATAACGGCGTTTTGCGTCTCGATTTCGGTATCGTATTGGAGCATATCGTCATCTCTCGTCTCGAAAGCGATATTGATCTTTTGCCCGATTATGCTTACGATAGTTTCAATCTTTTTTATCCGTATATAGAGATACGTTACGACAAGAGAAATTCCAAACTCAATCCGACAAAAGGGTATTATCTCTCTTTGTATACCGAGTACGGTTTGCCTTCGAACGACGAATCAAGTCTATACCTGAAATGGGAGATAGAGGGACGTTTTATTCATACGATATCGCATTTGACGACGGCAATAGTCGGTAAACTCGGTACCGTCAAGATTTATGACGAATCTTCAAAAGGTATTCCGGAGTCGAAAAAGTTTTTCGGAGGGGGAAGCTTTTCGAACCGTGCTTACGGTTATAAGGGACTTGGCATCATCACCTCTGAAACAAACGATTTGATTAACGGCGCGTTGAGTATGGCGAATCTATCGATAGAAGCCGACTATCCGATACGCGGTGCGTTTTACGGTGCGGTGTTTTGCGACAATACGATGTTAAATGCCGAAAGTTACGATTTTAACGGAAAAGTAATCACCTCGGCGGGTGTCGGAGTACGTTACATGACCCCTGTAGGACCGTTTAAGTTGGATGTGGCGTTTAATGTGCACGACACTTCTCAATACGGAATCGTATTTCAAATAGGACAGTCGTTTTGATGAAAAAGAGATTGCTTGTTTTTGTATCGATTGTCATATTCGTTTTGTCGACACTGATAGGATTGTTACGCTCATCGTGGCTTTTCGAACATACCGTGCCCGAATTGTTGAAACGTTATGAAATCGGTTACACCGATATGAAAGGCGATCTGTATAGCGGCTTCGATATCGCGCATCTTACCTACAAAGACGAGGAGATAGCGCGTTCGTTGCGTATACGATGGAATCCGCTCTTTTTGTTTCACAAAGAGATAGTGATAGAGAACCTTTTCGTAGAGAGGCTAAACCTCTCCGCTATTCGTAAGATTGCCGCTTCAACCCCGGCGGATAAAGAGAAAGCGAGCAACAAGGATACGACGTTTCCTTTTTCAGCACGTATCAATCGGTGCGATATCTCCTTTTCGTCGTTTGAGTCGAAAAGACTCTCTTTCGGTACGAGTAGGTTGCAAGCGAAAAGATTGCGTTATGATAACGAAGGTGTCGAGATAGAGGGAGGCTTGATATATACGCTTTCTTCTTTGAATGTTGATAAAACTCGACTTAAAGATTTCGCACTTGAAGTGAGAAAAAGTTCGATTCCCGTAACCGTATGGGAGGGTAACGATTTACGCGCTTTGAATATAAACGATATGGATATACGCTTCGATTCGGACGTGGGACGATTGCGCTTGGTTTTGCAGATGCATCAAGGCGGATGCGAGATAGAGGAACTCAATCTCAGCGGTATCGATGCGGATGGGATCAAAATTCTTGTCGATAGGTTGAACAAATCTTCGTCAGCTCCGACGCGACGAAACGAGGAGAATGCGACATCGTGGAGACTGCCGAAAGATATCGTCGTCAAACAAGGCCGTCTCGACATCAAACCTTTTGTTGCGAAACCGGTGCATTTGAGTTCCGCAGAGCTAACGCTTGCATCGTTGAGATACGATAGCGACGCAAAAAAGTTCCGCAGCGGGACTTTGCGATGTAAAGGAACGACGAATCTGACCGATTTCGTGCAATGGGGGCGCATCGTCGACAACCGTTTCGAAGGCAATATCACGCTCATGCCCAAACGTCATCTTTTCGAACACTACGCGTTGCCATTGCGCAAAGAGGCGATTGGCGATATTCATATGAATTTTTCACTTTCCAAACGAGCGTTGCATGCTTCTTTGTTTGCAAAAGCGCGCAATGTATACGTTTCGTCGAACGAAACGAACGCCACGGAATATATTGTCGATATCGACGGTTTACGTAGCGATGCGGTTTTATACTTCGACGATTTGCACCTTGCTGTGAATACCGAAGCCAATGTTACGACGCCGTATACGGAGAAAACGCATGTCTCCAATCGTATGCAATGGGGTGAAAAGGGGTTGCGCTATCGCGGAGATATCGTATTGGGACGTCTTAAGTCGACGGATACTAATCTCAGTCGTTTGATTGAAGGAATGCAAGTTTCGTATCGCGGAAGCGACAGCGCTTTTTATGCGCAAATGCAAAACGCATATTTTAAAGGAGAGTTGTCACTTCCGGACTTGAATGCAAAGGGTGTTTTCACGTTCGAGAGTATCGCACCGATTTCGTTGGCGTCATTCGTAATGTTGCCCGAAGCGTTGAAAAGTGCACGAGCCGAAATAGAAACGAAAATACCGATCGATATGCACAAGCCGTTACCGTTGCATGTAACCGTACATATCGACTCCAATGTCGTAACAAGCGATGTCGACGTTGTTTACGACAAAACGTTACATGCGACTTCGCATATCGCGTTGCCTTCGGATTCTCTTTTGCCGTCGTGGCAAAAGGATATCGTGTGGACGTCGATTTTCCCTCTCGATATCGAATGGCGCCGTTTAAACGACAAAAGTACGATGCATGTCGATTCGAAACGTTATCGCGCTCGCTTAAACTATGACGAAAGAAGCGATAAGATAAAAGGAGAACTTCGTTTCTCCGGTATTCGCGCCGCTATCGAAGGGATACCCGACGATGCCGTTGTCGTCATGGCCGATATTGACGATTTTAAAACCCTTTTCGAAGGATTGAAAGGTATCTATCGTTTTGATCGTTTCCCTGATGTCAAAGGTTCGTTCTATACGGCTGTCACGATAGAAAAAAACAGAGGCTTCACGCTTCACATTAATGCACCGAAGATTATCTATCGTGCGGATAGAAAAACGACGCATACGATAGACGGCGCTGCGTTTTCCGTACGAAAAAAGGGTGATCGAATCGTCGTCGACGCTTATAACCTTATGTACAACGGCATGCGTATTTACGGTACGAAATCCTCGGTACTCACTATGAAAAAAGAGCATTGGGTACCCGATCTCTGGGTGAACGATTCGTTGCATATCGGCGGAGAAGTGGATACGAAACGGATGCAAGGAGCATTGAAATTTTCGGCACGTCGCTTTTCGTTTACCCATCCTTACGTCGATTTGAACGCCAGTGTGGATGTGACGGCAAATTTGGAGGGAAACGCAACGGATGTCGGAGGAAAAATCGTACTGTTGGATACCGATGTTAAATACGACATTTCAAAAAAAACTTTTCCCTCCGATAGCGATATCGTAATCGTTCAAGAGAGGAAAGAGACGCAGCCCAATCCTTTTTGGGAAAATACGACGATGCTGATAGAGGTGGAAACGAAAGATCCGATACGCTATCGTATGGGGCCAATCGATATGAAAGCGAAAGCGGAATTGATCTTAAACAAAGCGCCGATGTCCGATATAAATCTTTTGGGACGCATCGATATTTTGGACGGAAGCAGCTATCGTTACGAGCAAAAACGTTTCGTGTTGGAAAAAAGTCATATCTATCTGACCGGCGATCCGAACGAGCCGATACTCGACGTGAAAGCGAAATACAAAGCGTTACGTTATGTGGTGACGATTACGGTGAGCGGTACGCCCGCCGCACCGAATCTTATTTTTTCTTCCGTACCCCATTTGAGCAAAGAACAGATCCTTTCTTTGATCTTGTTCGACTCTGTGGAGGCGGCAAATACGAACGATGCAAACGATATGATGCGGATGATGGGCGGTGCGATGGCCAAAGCGGCTTTGAATGATATGGGTGTTAAAATAGACCACTTGGCCATAGGTGCGGGTAACAGTGTCGAAGTGGGTGAGAAACTGACGGATGATATCATGGTCATCTATGTCAACGGTGAAGTACCCGAAGTGAAGATGCGTTACGAATATAATCCCCATGTCGACGTAGTTTTCGGAGCAAGCGAAAAGTCGCAATCGGCGGATATCATCTATAAAAACGACTTTTCTTGGAACGAGGATATTATCATTCGAAACGGTAAAACAAAAAAAGAGGAGAATGAATGATATTTTATGAAAAAAATATCTCAGGAAGAGATAAGGAACTGGAAGAATACACCCGACAAATTGTAGCGGGTTCCTTACTGAATGAGTCGGTAAGAGGATTGATAGAGGTTCTTTTTCGTCATTATTGTGAAAAAAATTTCGAACCGTTTTCAATCATTTTGCTTGACGGTATGGCCGAAAAAATCGAAACGATACTACGAGAAGAAAAACGTTCTACCGATATATTGGTCAAAATCGACGGTATGGAAAACCGATATGCTTTGGTATGCTTGGAAACGAAGGTCGAAGGAGGATTTTTTTTCGCTCAAAGATTGATGAGACGGTTTAAGACTGCATTTGTGGAAGATATATATATGGTAGTAGCCGATATACGCGACGATGATTACGATGCAATGGAGATACTCTGTACAATATCGGATATGATGGAAGAGACAAAAAAAAAGAAGAAAAAAGGAGAGGTCATTCTCCATTCTTTTAGGTAAGCGATCACCCTAATCGTTGTTTGAAATCCTCATAACCGAAACGGCGGAATACCTCTACTTCGCCTTCTTTTTTCAACATGGCAATGGCGGGAAGATTGATACCGTTGAAGGTGGTTGCTTTGACCATCGTATAGTGCATCTGATCTTCAAAAAGAATTTTATCGCCCGGCTTCAAAGGAGTGTCAAAACTATAATCTCCCATAATGTCTCCTGCCAAGCAAGTATTACCGCCGAGTCTATAGGTGTAAGGCTTTTCACCCGGAAGTCCGGCACCGCGAACTTCGGCACGATAGGGCATAATGACGGTATCGGGCATATGCGCTTCGGCGGAAGTGTCGAGTATGGCGATATCGATACCGTTGTGTACGATATCGAGTACGGTGGCTATCAATACGCCCGTCTCCCAGCCTACCGCTTCGCCGGGTTCGAGATAGATGTCGACGTCGTAACGCGTTTTAAAGTCGCGAATGAGGGAAACAAGCTTGTCTCTGTCGTACTCTTTTTTGGTGATGTGGTGTCCGCCGCCGAAATTGATCCATCGCATCTTCGGTATGATATCGCCGAACTTCGATTCGAATGCTTCGAGAACTTTCTCGAGCGCACCGCTGTCTTGTTCGCACAAAGCGTGAAAATGCAGACCGTCGAGTCGAGATACGAGAGAGATATCGAACCGGGCGCGTGTGGTACCGAGTCTGGAGTAGAGTCCGCAGGGATTGTAGATCTCTTTAGGCGCTTCGGAGTATTCGGGGTTAACGCGTAAACCGAGAGAGAGTGCGGGATTGACCGCTTTTGCTTTATCGGCGAAAAGTCGAAATTGCCGTGGGGTGTTGAAGACCAAATGGTGTGAAATTTCGGCAATACGTTCGATCTCTTCGTCTTTAAAAGCGGGTGCGTAAGTGTGCACTTCTTTGCCGAAGGTTTCGTGCGCCAACATCGCTTCGTGCAGACCGCTAGCGCAGCATCCGTCGAGTTTTTCGGAGATGAGATCGAAAACGTGCCATAGCGCAAATCCTTTTAGCGCCAACAATATTTTCGCGCCGCTTCGGCGTTTGATATCCGAAAGAATATCGAGGTTGTAGATGAGTTTTTCCTCTTCCAACAGCCAACAAGGGGAGGGTAGTCGTTTTAAAATCTCTTTTTTCATACGAAATTATAACAAAAAGTAGGATTATCTGATATAATACAAAAAATCGCAACTATCGTGATAGTTTGACGTTCTTTTGAAAGAACGAGGAGTTGTATGATGGAAAGAAGAAGAGAAAACGATAAAAATTTGCATTATATTCGCTTTACCGAAGCGGATATGGGTTTGGCTGTGAAGATGATAGAAAATTTGCAAATGACGCTGGATTTGATGTATTATCTCATGCGTAGGGGAGACGAACGTACATTTGTAATCACGTTGATAGAAACGAAATTGGAAGATGCGTCGGTTATTTTAACAAAAGAAAAACGTGCAACCGATCTTTTTTACGAAATCGATGCCGAAAAAGGCGTGTATGTCGTAGTATGCCAAGATACCAAGGTCGACGGCGGTTATCATTTTGCCAATAGATTGATGGAGCGATTGAAAGAGGCGGGTGACGACAGAAGTTATATCATCGATATGGAAGTGACAAATACCAATCACGAAAAAGCCGATATCGTTTTTCGTTTGATTGAATTGCTTATTAAAGCGAAAGGACTCCATCAAGGAGGAGAGATACTCTATAAATCGTTGAATTAGGCGTCATTAAGTCATTTTTGGCTAAAATCGCGCACGGTTTTTCCCCGAAAGTAAGGGAAAGAACAACCACTATCGTATCGTAAAGGAAAGCATAATATGAAACGAACATATCAGCCCCATAACACACCGAGAAAACGCACGCACGGATTTCGCGCACGTATGAAAACGAAAAACGGTCGCAAAGTGATCAATGCGCGCCGAGCAAAAGGCAGAAAAAGATTGGCGGTGTAAGACCATAGGTCGTATCAAACATTTTACCCGTATCAAAAAGAGCAAGGAGTTCGACAGGGTATACAAGCATGCCGACAAGGTGTGGCATACGCCTTATTTCGTGCTCTTTTACAAACGCTCGAACGGATACGGAGTCGGGTTTGTCGCGAGTAAAAAGATAGGCAATGCCGTTAAGCGAAATAGAGCGAAACGCCTTTTGAAAGCACACTTTATCGAAGAGATCGAACGTTTGCAAACGGGCGATTTTATCTTCGTCGCCAAACCTTCGCTTTCGGAAGCGGCGTACTCGACGGTACACGAAGCGTTTCTTATTGCTTTGAAACGGTCCGGAGCGTATCGTAAAAAAATCACTTGAAATATCGTACTTTAATCGAGTAATGATTATACTTATGCGACTTATAACGACGAAATATCACTAAAAAAGGTATCGACTTGGAACAACAAGATCTCAATAAACGACTATTGCTGGCTTTGGCGCTTTCGTTTTTGGTTTTTATCGGCTATAGCTATCTCTTTCCTACGCAGACACCGGTACAAAGCGGTAACGACGCGAACGCTACGACACGGAGCGTGGCTTCTCGTGATGTTCCTATCGCCTCGAATAAAACGCAGATGTCGCAAAATACTTCCGCCAAAGCGGCACCTCAAGCCGTTGCGGCCGCGGATACGTTAGCGACGGTGCGTTCGGATAAGTTTAAGATGACAATAGATAAATTGGGACGTATTTCTCAATTTGAGCTTTTGGAAGAGAAATATCGTCAAGCCGACGGTCATAATCCTCAAATCCTGGCACCCGACAAAACGAAGCCGCTCGAAATTCGTTTTTCGGATAAAAATATCAACACCGAAGCGTTCAAGACCGATTATGTCGCCAATATTGAAGGTGACGTTACGCTAAAAAGTGAACCGCTCAAAGTGATTTTGACCCAGACGCTTTCTTCTTTGACTGTGACAAAAACATTGACAATCAAACCCAACGGCGCCTATGATTTGGAAGTGACCACCTCTTCCCCGGTATCTTATTTTATTACACCGGGATACCGTCCTATCGCCGATACGTCGCGCTATCTTATCGTACGCGGTGCTTTGGTCAAAACGCCCGACGGTGTCATCAATACGATTGAAGACGGTGAAGCCAAAGGCGACGAAGTCTTTAAAAACGCACGCATAGCATCTGCGTTCGATCGTTACGTCGCTTCGATGTTTTACGATTTCAAAGAGGGTATGAACGTCTCCGTACTCAAAACCGAAGGAGACAATCCGCTGCTTTTCGTCGAGGGAAAACCCGATTTGAAATTGGGCGGTTACATCGGACCGAAAGAGTACAAGATATTGGCAGCGATCAATCCCGAGTTGACAGACGCTATAGAGTTCGGTTGGTTTACGTTCCTTTCCTATCCTTTCTTTAAAGTCCTGATGTGGATAGAGAGTGTGGTGGGTAACTGGGGATGGGCGATCATACTCTTTACGCTATTGGTCAAACTGGTTCTTTTCCCGCTTTCTTATAAAGGGATGATGTCGATGCAAAAGCTCAAAGAGCTCGCTCCCAAGATGAAAGAGTTAAGAGAACGTTATAAGGACGATCCGGCCAAACTCAATATGAAGATGATGGAGCTTTACAAAAAACACAATGCCAACCCGATGGGGGGATGTTTGCCGATGCTGTTGCAAATCCCCGTATTTTTCGCACTCTATCGCGTATTGCTCAATGCCGACGAGTTGCAAGGGGCGGTGTGGATAAGCGGATGGATCGACAACTTGGCGGCGGCGGATCCTTATTATGTGTTGCCTGTCTTGATGGGTATTTCGATGTGGGTACAGCAAAAAATCACTCCCACCAACTTTACAGATCCGATGCAAGAGAAGATTTTCCAATTCTTCCCGCTGTTGATAGCGTTGATGTTTATCATTATGCCTTTCCCGTCGGGCTTAGTGCTTTATTGGGTTGTGAACAACATCTTTACGATTGTACAGCAGCTTGTTATCAATAAAGCTTACCAAAAACACAAAGCCCAAATAGCGGCACAAAAGCATTCGTAAGGAGTGTCCGATGGTAAAAATCGAAGCGCCGACGCTCGAAGAGGCGTACGAATTGGCTGCTCGCAAGCTCTCCTGCTCCGTCACAGAACTCGACTATGAGATTGTCCAATATCCATCCACCGGTATTTTCGGTATATTCAAAAAGCATGCCGTCATCGTCGCAACGAGAAAAATCCGTGATCAAAACTCAAGCGTTTCGCAAGTCGTGCCTGAAACGGCGGTAACGGAGACGAAACAAACCATAGAGAAGAGTGCGGATCAAACGGTAGCGAAATCGGAAACGAAGAGCTCCGAAGATGCGTCTCGACCCGTGAAAGAAAAAAACGAAGACAAAATCGTCGATAAGTTTTTCGAAGCGGATACGAAAACACACTCCGAACAAGAAAATAGAGCTGTCGCATACGAGATCGAAGCACAATTGAAAAAATTGATGGAAACGTCATGTTTCGATATCGATACGGTCGAAGTGGATGTAATGGATTCGACCGCTTATGTCTTTATCGACGGTGAAGATGCCGCACTTTTGATTGGAAAAGAGGGGTATCGTTACAACGCCTTGTCTTATATGCTTTTTAATTGGATACATAGCAAATACAACCTCTTTTTGAAACTCGAAATCGCAGCCTTTTTGACGACACAAGAAGAGATGATTCGTAACTACATCAAACCCGTTATCGAAAACGTTAACCGATATGGCAGAGGAAAAACGCGCTTTCTCGACGGCGTACTCGTGCAAATCGCACTCGAACAATTACGCGAAGCGTTTCCCGACAAGTATGTCGCTATCAAAACGGCAAAATCGGGAAAACGTTTCGTCGTCATAGACGAGTTTCATCCGAAAACGCATGTCTGAGACGATAGCCGCCGTCGCTACGGCAAACGGAGTCGGTTCCATCGCTATCGTACGTGTCAGCGGAGACAAAGCGCTCGCTGCCGCTCAAAGGCTCACTTCTCGCACTCGTTTCGAACCTCGCCATGCGTATCTTCTTCCGCTTCGCGATAACGATCGCTCACTGATAGACGAAGCGATTGTTATCTATTTTAAAGCGCCTTACAGTTTTACGGGAGAGGATATCGTCGAATTCCAGTGTCACGGCGGGTTTGTTACGGCACGACGTATCATGCAAACACTTACGACGATAGAGGGAATTCGCACGGCATTCCCCGGCGAGTTTTCGAAGCGCGCTTTTTTGAACGGGAAGATCGATTTGAGTGAAGCCGAGGCGATAGCGAAGTTGATAGAAGCAAAAAGCGAAGATGCCGCAAAAATACTCGCCAAGCAGCTTAAAGGCGACCTAAAGCGCTTTGTGGAAGAAAGTAGAGAAAAACTCATAGAGATATTGGCTTATAGCGAGGTTTTTATCGACTATGCGGAAGAAGATATTCCAGAAGAGACCTACGATACGTTATTGAGGAAGATAGAGAAGGTTGAAGGCGAGTTGCGCGGATTGGTCGAAAGCAGTCGTCGTCGTAGGGGATTGATCGAAGGGTTCCGCGTTGCCATCGTCGGGAAACCGAATGTGGGTAAAAGCTCGTTATTGAACGCTTTGTTGTCGTACGAAAGGGCCATCGTCAGCGATATCGCAGGAACGACCAGAGATACGATCGAGGAAGAAGTGCGCATCGGTTCGCATCTGATACGCATGATAGACACGGCGGGGATACGTGCGGCAAACGATACGATAGAGCGTATCGGGGTGGAGCGTTCGAAGCGTTCTATGGAGGAAGCGGATATCGTCATCGCGCTTTTCGACGGATCGCGTCCGTTCGACGAGGAAGATAAAGAAATCGTAGCGATGATCGAGCGTTTCGACAAGCCTTGTGTCGTAGTTGTCAACAAATGCGATTTACCGCAACGTTTGGATCGAAAACTACTTGAAAAATTCGATCCTGTCGAAGTGAGTGTAAAAGGGGCGTTTCAACGATTGATAGAACGTATGGAAAGTTTGCTGGACGATCTTGGAGGTAACGACGAATTACTCCTCGTATCGCAGCGTCAAAACAAAGCGGTCGAAGATGCCGCCGATGCGGTAGCGGAAGCGAAAGAACCGCTTAGACGAGGAGAACTCGAGTTTTTTTCCTATCATATCAAAGAAGCAATCAAGGCGATAAGCTCCATTTCGCGTCCTTTCGATAACGAAGAGATGCTCGATAAAATGTTTTCGGAATTTTGTTTGGGGAAGTAAAAAATGGGCGATATATCGTTAAACGACCTCGAGTTCTATGCGACACTTGCGTTGTCGGTCATTACGGCGGTTTTGATCTATCACACGTATCGCTATTATAAGGCGGGAAAAATGCGTGTAAAAAAGATGCATCGTTACGCCAAAGAGGGGGATAGGTACGCACAAGAGTTACTCGGAGACGAATATAGAAAAGGCGAATTTGTCAAAAAAAATTGTAAAACATCCCTTTATTGGTATACCAAAGCCGCATTGTCGGGTAGTGAAAAGGCGGAAAGCTTTTTAAAAAAGTATCGTCGAGATAAAAATACCTGTTAGAGGTAATCCGACGTTATGTTTGTTATGTTAAAGTATCGTTAATCAACACAATAGGGAGGCTCGAATGTATCGACGGATATGGAGAAGTATGGTTGCGGCGGCGCTTTTTTTTCTCATGAACGGATGTGTACACAGAGAGTTGCCGCAACTTCCGTACAATCACGGCATTTACGGTAGCGGTGATCAGGAGAGTATAGACATTTCGGATTTGGATGCGAACTTGACGGAAAGCGGTGCACCTTTGACCCAAGACGGTAGGGTGCCTCGCATACCTTTCCCTGTCGAAGAGTATATGCATCTGCGTCGTATGGGGAAGGGGACGATTACGGGGCGCATCTATTTGGAAGACGGTATGGGGACGAAGATCTATGGTCGCAATACCAGACTTTATCTCAACCCAAAAACGAGTTACTCGGATCAATGGTACGAAGAGAGTTATCTCGGCGGACACAAGATGCAAAAAGCGGATGATAGATTGTTCGATTATTTGAGATTTACGTCGTCCGACAGTCAAGGCAACTTTGCCTTTTACGGGGTACCGAGCGGTAGTTATTATCTGATAGGCACCGTCAAGTGTGCATCGGAGTGCGGCTATGTCACTCCCAAAAACGTTCGGATCGCCACACTAGTCACCGTCAAAGGAAACGAGACGGTGCACAAAGATCTGAAGGCTACGATCAGTTATTGACGATCGTGTTGTACCTGTTTTTCAGTGCCTGATAAAGAGTATCCGGCGTCATATCGGGATCGTTGTCGAGGAGGCGTTGCATGACGACATTGTCCTCTTCGCCGTCCCAAAGTTTGAGGTAGGTACCTTCTTTGTAGCCGTGGTTTTGTCTAAATCGATTTAAAACGTTTTTTCCTACATAGAGTTTATAAAGGGTGTTGAGGTTCAAGTCGGCGACAACGGCAACGGCATAAAAATCGTCGACGATCGTTTCTATCGGAGCGGTACAGAAGAGATCTTCGAGCATCGTCTCAACGACGTTGATTTCCGTATAGATATCGTCGTGTTCGAAACCGTCGTTTTCGACAAACGTTTTATAGTGCGGTGTTTGCGTTAGTGCCGTCGCCAAATCTTCCATCGTACCGAGACGGTCGTTTTTGTAAATCTGTAATGCCAACGAAAGTACGAAGTGCCAGATATCGACGGTCTCTATTTTGATATTTTCATAATCGGGTGTCGCGTCGATATTTTTCCAGTGTTTCCAGGGATAACTATCGATCAATTCGGCACCTTCGAGATAGATACAGCGTTTCCAGTCGATACGTTTACCGTGTTTTGTAACACCTTTTTCCCATCCGATACCGTTGGTTTCGTCGTTGAGTTCTTGTTGTAGTCGCAACATTTGCAAAAGTTTGTGCATGTTTCGCTCGCTTCTTTTTTCGTAAGTATAGCTTGAGTTTGCTTGTACGCGACGATTCGTTTGTTTGTTTATGGACAATATTAAAGAAGGATACGTTACAATTTCTTTTATTGACCGACGGTCGGTCAAAATAATGAGTAGTGAATAATGAGTAACCAAAAAAAAAGAGTGCTTTAGCATTATCGTTGTAGGCGTTACCCTTTATACATTGCAGAAGAGAACCC
>JALVPA010000039.1 GCA_027026055.1 Campylobacteraceae bacterium
GAGCAAAACTACTGCACAATCCTATCAATCGCATGCCCGCTTTTTATCTCGACGATCGCTACTTTTTCATGCCCGGATTTCCCGAGATGAGCCGACCGATGGTGACATATATACTCGAACGGATCCTTCCCGAAGGCAAAATAAAATACCGCTTTACTCTCACAGCCGCATGCAAAGAGAATCTTTTTATCGAACTTATGCAACAAGCGCCGAAGGATGTGGAGATCTCCTCACTACCGAAACTCTATGACAACGGATGGGGCGTTACCCTTTCGGTCGCTTCCGAAGACGAAATGGCGGCAAAAGAGACTTTCTCGCGTTTCGTCCGCCTTCTCGAAGCACAAAAGATCGTATATACCCTTGATGACTAATGCCAATCCGCTCTTCGACGCAACTTTAAAGATGCTTTTCTATGATCGAGATCACTTTGGCGATTTCCATCTCGTCGACTTTCCCGAACTTTCGATAAAGAAGCTTCCCTTCCTTATCGAAAATCAATATATCCAACGCATCATCAGCAAGCTGCCAACGTTTTACCAATACTTTACCTTTGTCTTTGACGTAGAGTGTGTTCGGAAACGCTTTTTGCTTCTCTTTCAACAATCTCTCCAACACGAAGTTCGGCAACCACGTAGCCGCAAGATTGATTATCGCCTATGATCCGCTTAATCATCGTCGAGGCCTTGTTCAAGCTATAAAATCATAACATTATTATCGATTTTATGCTACCATTAGCGCACATTTTATCTATGGAGATTTGACAATGGATCTGAACAAAATCGGACACGGCGAATGCCCCGATGCGGTCAAAGCGGTAATCGAAGTGCCGCTCAATTCGAACATCAAATACGAATTCGACAAAGAGGCGGGCGGTGTCGCGGTGGATCGCGTACTCTACTCTGCGGTACACTATCCCGCCAACTACGGCTTCGTACCCAATACGCTCAGTGATGACGGAGACCCGGCCGATATCTTGGTACTTTGCGACTACCCTTTGCAAGCGGGATGCTACATCAAATGTCGTTTGGTCGGTGTACTGATGACCGAGGACGAAAGCGGCGGCGACGAGAAACTCTTGGCGGTACCGACCGAAAAAATCGATCCGACCTACGCCAATATCCAAGATCTCGCCGACATCCCCGAAGCGACACTCAACCGCATCAAAAACTTCTTCGAGACCTACAAAATGCTCGAACCGGGCAAATGGGTCAAGGTAAGCGGCTTTAAAGACAAAAAAGCCGCCACGGAAATCTTGGAAAAAGCGATCCGAAACTACAAAGCGTAAGCCTTAGGCTTACAATTTTCTCTGCATTTGATTGCCTTCTTTTTTAAAACCCAAGCTCTTTTTTATGATTGTATAGATACCGACGTATCCCTTCGGCAATACCTTTGGCGATACGTTCTTGATAGTCTGGCGTAAAAAGACGTCTTCGTTCGCGAGGATTGGAGATATAGCCCACCTCTACCAAAATCGAAGGACGGCTCGCACCCACCAGTACCCAAAAAGGTGCGGGACGCACGCCGCCGTCTTTGACACCGCGATATTTTGCACGCAAATTGGCGATGATTCGAGACTGTACGTCAAGTGCCAGTTTGTTCGATTCGATGATCTTCGGACCGTTGAGTACCGAATCGATGATGATTTTCTTACTCAACGAATCTTTTGCACCCTTAAGTACCGCAGCGTTTTCTCTGGCGGCGATGCGTTGGGATTTGGCATCTCTCGATTTTTGCAAAAAATAGGTCTCCACTCCGTGCGCGACGTTACGTTTGCGCTTTGGTACAGAGTTTGCATGGATTGAGACGAAGATATCGGCGTTTTTTCTATCGGCTATACGCGTACGCTGCGTAAGCTTCAAAAATCTATCCGTACGCCGCGTCAAATAGACGCGATAGCCCATCCTTTTGAGATGACGTTCCACACGCTTGGCTATCTGAAGCACCAAATCCTTTTCGCGCTTTCCGCCGCCGATAGCTCCCGTATCGTGACCGCCGTGCCCCGCATCGATGACGATCAGTTCTTTACCGCCGTAGCGCGAATCGGTAAGATAAGCTTTTGTTCTTTTTCGCGACGTATGCCGATTTCGTTTCGATGTCGAAGAGGATTTGGGTAGCCGTATATGACAACGGCGTTTCGATTTTGCGGGCAGGTATGCCTTGCATCTGTAAGATTTGGATGTTTCGATAACGATACGCACCGTATTTTTGTTAAACTGCGAAACGCTGAGACGTTTGCACGA
>JALVPA010000040.1 GCA_027026055.1 Campylobacteraceae bacterium
CCGTCTGCCCCTCCTTGTTGGTATGCACCAGTACCGCGATCTCATCCGCACTTACTCCGTTTGTCGTCAACATCTCGATACGCGCGACGATCTCTTCGACGATCTCGCCGTTCTCGACAATCGACACATATCCTTCGGGCGCATCCGGGCGCGGTAGCTGCGGTACGAAATTTTCCATCTTCTCTTCAAACCATCGATTGACGCTTTCGACCACAAGGCGTGCGCTTCGATAGTTGGTACGCATCTTCTCTATCGGTATGCCGTAGCGCTTCGCCACCTTATCGAAAAGCGCTTCCGTGCCGCCTCGGAAACGATACAGCGACTGTTTCGTATCTCCCACATAAAAAAAAGAGCGTAACCCGCCCTGCCCCTCGCCCGATACGATCTCCTCGATCAACGGCTCGAGCAACAAAAATTGCAACGTCGAAGTGTCTTGAAATTCGTCCAGAAGCATATGTTTGAAACGCGCATCGAGTTTAAAGTAGAGAAACTCTCGCGATAGACTTTCGCGCATCACACGATAGGTCAAAAAACTCAAATCGTCGAAACTCATCTCTTTTTGAGACTTAGCACGCATGATACGTACGTTTTTGTAGGTATCGTAAAGCGCAAATAGGTTGTAAAGCACCGACGCTTCTTTCGCTTGCGCCCATGCCGCCAACGCCTCTTTGAGTTCGAGAAAGAGCCTTTCTATCTCGGGATGGGTCGCAAGATATTTTTTGTAGTTGCGATGGTCGTAAAGCGATGTTTTTTCGAAAACCGACTTGCTAAAAAGCGTTTTGATGTCGGTCGGCGCAAAATTGTTGACGGCACTTTCGGAAGCACCGGATTCCCGTACCTTTTCGTACAAAGCGTGTCGCAACGCCTCGATACGCGCCTCTGTCGCCGCTATCGACGGCAACATGGTCGGTGCGGCGGGCAACAGCGGATCGTTGCGATACAAATGTAACAACAACGCCGTCAATCTCTCCGTTTTACGCTGCTGCAAATCTTTTGCCAACGTTACAAGTGTCGTCGTCTTGCCTGCGCGTTCCGTCTCTTCGACAAAGAGACGCTCTATCTCGTCGTCCAACGCCTCTTTGGTCTCAAAATCGGGCTGCAAACCTATCTCCAACGCCGCTGAACGTAGCACCGAAAGAAAAAAGCTATCCAGCGTCACGATATGACTCGACATGGAAAGAAAACGTTGCAACACGCGCGGTTGACGCGAAAGAATCTCCGATCTTTCAAGTCCCGTCTCTTCGACAAGTGCGTGCAATACGGCGTCGTTGCGCTCCAATTCGCGCAAAAACTTCAACACGCGTTCGCGCATCTCAGCCGCGGCTTTGTTGGTAAAGGTCGCCGCCAATATCGTCGAAGGAGATTCGCCCAAAAAAAGCAACGCCAAATAACGTACGCTCAATGCAAAGGTTTTTCCCGACCCCGCGCTCGCGGAGTAGGCGACAAAAGGTACGAACGCCACGACTTCTCCTTGGGCTTTTGTCTGCTATAATCATATCCTAATTAAAACTAAATTTACATTCGCACACTATAATACGGCATCGATTTAGAAGGAGTGTGACAATGCTAAAAACATTGGCTTTATGGGTATTGGGCATTTTTATCTTTTTACAATTTGTCCATATCGACATTCCCGAACCGCCCGCATCGATCGATCCCGACAAAGAGATCAAAGCGCCGCCGAAAATCATGGCGATACTGAAGCGTTCGTGCTACGATTGTCACTCTTATGAAACGAAAATGCCGTGGTACGGCTATATCTCGCCCGTCTCTCTCGAAGTCGAAAGCCATATCAAAGAGGGGCGCAAAGCGGTCAATTTCCAAGAGTGGGAAGCGTACGACGAAGCCAAAAAAGAGCGCATCTATCAAGGCATCGCCAAGACGATCCGTTTCCGTATGCCCTTGCCGATGTATCTGATGATCCACGACGAAGCGAAATTGACGCGCCAAGAACGCGAAACGATCGCCGCATGGGCGAAAAGCCATATCAAAGAAGAGGATCAGCCGTAAGCATACTCCGCTCTGCCGCAAAGCAGGGCATAGTCGCAGTAACGGCATCGCTGCTCCTCCTCGCACCGTGTCGCTTCGAGATAGCGCATGCTTTTGATCTCCTCCAGACGAACGCGCAACGCTTCGATGTGTTCGTCCAAATGACCGACGGGAACAAACTCGCCCCCTTCGAAAACT
>JALVPA010000041.1 GCA_027026055.1 Campylobacteraceae bacterium
GCTTGTGCATAGGCTCTCGCCATACCGCCCGTACCCAGTTTGATTCCGCCAAAATAGCGCACCACACAAATAGCGCATGCGACCGCCTCTTCGCCGCGTAGGACATTGAGTACCGGTACGCCGGCACATCCTTTGGGCTCTCCGTCGTCGCTGCTCTTTTCGACGATTCGTCCGTATTCGTCGATATCGCGTAATGCGTAAACGATATGATTGGCTTTGAAGTGTTGCGTATGAAGTCTTTTCCGATACGCTTCAAAAGATGGCGACGGTATCAAAAAGGCGATAAACTTGGAGCGTTTTACCTCGATTTGCGCTTCATAAACCCTCTCTATCGTATACATTTTATAGCGTCTTCGTTACCTTACGAGCGATAAAGTCGGCAAAAGCATCCTCATCGTTGAGACATCCGATGACACGATAATCTTCGAAATTCAATTTTTCCGCAATCTCGCGATGTTCCATATCGAGCTCAAAGAGCGTTTCGGAGTTGTCTATCGTAAATGACAACGGATAGAGCACACATTTTTTGTGCGTCGGGTTGCGTAGCAGATCGGATAAATTGGGTTCTAACCACTTGGCATTGCCCACTTTGGATTGATACGCCAATCGTATATCGCGAAACGTTACTCCTTCGCACGAAAGCATCGTTTTGATTGCCGAAACGTTTGCATTGACCTGTTTTTCGTACGGATCTCCGTTTTGTACGATTTTGAGCGGTAAGCCGTGTGCGGAGAGTATCAAATCGTACGAAGCTCGGTCGATATCTTTTGTCGCTTCGATAATCTTTTGCACTGTCAAGCTAACAAAATCGAAATCGTCGAAATAAGGCTCTATCGTTACCATTTCAGGGCTATAGCCGAGTATACGGCAATGCGCTTTTACATCTTCGACGGACGATAACGTCGTAGTGGTGGAGTATTGCGGATACATCGGAAACAAAACCAAGCGTTCTATACCCGCCTCTTTGCATTTTGCAATCGCCTCGGAAGCAAACGGCGGTACGTAACGCATCGCGGGATAGACGGGCATGTCGAGTCTCTTTTCGAGCTTTTCGACCAGACGAAGCGTGATTTCCGTAAGCGGCGATTTCCCTCCAAGTCGCTTATAATTTTCGATCACTTCCTCCAGACGCGCATCGATAATACGCTTGGCGATACGTTTACGCAACCATACGGGTAAAGGCAGTATATGTTTGTCCGAAAACATATTTTCCAAAAACAGCTTTACCTCGTCGATGCTGTTGATACCACCCATATTCAATAGTAAAAGTGCCTCTTTCCCCATTGCATCGCCTCATATAAAATTGCGCTATTTTAGCATAGTGAGTGTAAAATCATAGTAGTTTTTCAAAAGGATTTGCATGATTATTATCCCCGCACGTATAGGTTCGAGCCGTTTTCCCAACAAAGTGATGGCCGATATCGGCGGTCTACCGATGGTAGTACGCACCGCTATGGCGGTCAATGATATCGACGAGACGGTGATCGCCACCGACAGCGAAGAGGTAATAGCAATCGCCGAAGCGCACGACATTCGTGCCGTGATGACCTCCGATACTCATACAAGCGGTACCGATCGTATCTACGAAGCGGCATGCACACTGGGACTTCCCGATAAGGAAATTATCATCAATGTCCAAGCCGACGAACCGTTTATAGAAACCGACGTCGTTAGGGCAGTACGCGAATTGACACTGCAAAATCGCACTAACGAACGTATTTTGATGAATTCGTGCTACAAACGCATCACAAATCCCGAAGCGGACGACCCCAATATCGTCAAAGTCGTAACGGACGCACACGATGTAGCACTTTATTTTTCACGCGCCAAAATTCCTTATCCCAGAGATCATCGTTTCGACGACTATAAAGGGCACCTCGGCATTTACGGGTTTACCATGTGCACACTTGCCACCTTTTGCGCACTCTCACCCGCTCCTTTGGAGTCGATAGAAAAACTCGAACAACTCCGCGCGCTCTATCACGGCTATGAAGTGGCGCTAACGGAAGTCGAAACGGAGAGTTTCGGGATTGATACGCCCGAAGATTTGGAAAAAGCGATCCGCCATCATCGTTTATAAGGCTTTATTGTTTATTGATCGCTTGACTCAAATCCCACATCGGCATAAAGATTCCCAACGCCATCAACAATACCAAGCCGGCGATAAAAAAGAGCATGATAGGTTC